>JAUWCW010000061.1 GCA_030609125.1 Candidatus Rokuibacteriota bacterium | reverse complement strand
CCGGACCGTTCAGGAGGGGGCTGTACAGGACGAGTTGGTCGGCTCGCCGGACGGAATGAGAACCCCCCTCCTCCCGCAACCGCTTCACCGCCTCCCGGTCCTGGGCGAACAATTCCTCGGAGAAGGCCCTTCTTCCATCCCTGTCGATCACGTCCAGCTGCTCGATGCCCGTCATTCCCCGCAGTTCTTTCACCATCTCCTGGGTCAGATCGCTCCGGCCGCTCACCATGACCTTCCTGATGCTCAGGTTGACGAGCTCGGCGGTCGAGGCCGACCTTTCCCGGGCCACTTCCACGAGAGCCGACCTGAGCACCATGGAGACTCCCGCGCTTATGGCGAGCACCCCGAAAAGGGGAAGGGCTATGGCGAGAAGGAGGACCCTGGTGCCGAGCCTCTCATTCCAGGGGATCATGAAGATACATTCTTTGGAAACCGGGACTTAGGTTTCTGACGAAAACCTCGGCAGGAGAGACGGCGAACCGGCCTGAGGGGCCGGCTGGAGAAGCACATTATTATCCTTTTCATACATTATGTATATTGTAATATTTATTCTCCCCTGTCAATCCGCCCCGCCCCGTTTCCCCGGGGAAGCGGCATAATCTCCCGAAAGCCTTCGATGGAAAAGAACCTCTCCGAGTGCTCCGGTGCGCGGACGCTGCTGAACCGCGCCACCTGGACGAGAAAAGCGAGCCCGAAAGCGGCGGCCGCCTCGAGGACCTCGAGGGTGTCGTCCGCAAGGAGCGCCCTCCCCGGCTCGAAGGGGGCCCGGTCCCTCAGCTCCTCCCAGAACCGGACCTCCTCCTTCGGGAAGCCGATCTGCCGGGAGGTGAAGATGCGGCTGAATTTTCCGGCCAGCGCCGTCTTTTCCATCTTCAGCTCCAGCGTCTTGCTGTGGGCATTTGTCACCAGCCAGACCGCCCGCCCCGAGCGGCGCAGGGCCTCCAGGAATTCCGTGACACCGGGGTGAACGGCGATGAGGTGATCGACCTGTCTTTTGAGGGTGGGGATGTCCAGGCCGAGTCTCTCCGACCAGTAGTCGAGGTCGGTCCAGTTCAGGGTGCCCTCCTGAGAACGGTACTTCTCGAAAAGCTCTTTCTTTGCGTCCTCCAGGGCCATTCCCCGCAGGCGGGCGTACTCCCCGGGGACGTGCTCCAGCCAGAAATGGTCATCGAAATACCGATCCAGGAGGGTCCCGTCCATGTCGAGAAGAACGGTGTCGATCTTCTCCCAACGGGGAGGAGAGATCATAGCGAACCGTCGAGGGTGGCGCGGATGACCCGCAGAAGCTGGTTCACCGTGTATGGTTTCCTGATGAGTCCCTTCGCGCCGGTCTCAATGATCTCCCGGGTCGTTCCTCCGCTGGAAAAGCCGCTGGAGATCAGGATCTTGACATCGCCATTGATCCTGAGCATCTCCTTCAGGCACTTCTTGCCCCCCATGCCCGGCATGATCATATCCATGACCACCATGTCTATGCGATCTTTCCCGCCGCGGTAGATCTCGAGGGCGGACTCGCCGTCCACGGCGGTCCGGACGGTGTAGCCGAAGGTCGTCAGGATCTTTTCACCGAGTTCCAGGACCGCAGCTTCGTCATCGACCAGCAGGATGGTTTCCGTTCCCCCCTTGGGGACTTCGACCGGGCCGTCGAAGGCAACGGCGTCCTCCGTCTCGATGACGGGCAGGTAGATCCTGAAAACCGTCCCCTCTCCCGGGCGGCTCGAGCAGTCGATGTAACCGTGGTGGTTCCTGACGATCCCGTAGACCATGGCGAGACCGAGGCCGGTCCCCTGCCCGGCCTCCTTGGTGGTGAAAAAGGGCTCGAATATGTGCTTCAGGTTCTTCTCCTCCACGCCGACGCCGGTGTCGGAGACGGTGAGGAGAACATACTCGCCCGGCTCGACGCCGGGGTGCTCCGCCTTCGGCTCCGCCAGGGAGAGATTGCCGGTTTCAATGGAGAACACCCCCCCCTCGGGCATGGCGTCCCGGGCGTTGACGGCAAGGTTCATCAGGACCTGCTCGATCTGGGAAGGATCGGCGTTTACCTTCTCCGTGCCGGGCTCCAGTCGCAGGTCGACGGTTATCATCTTGGGAAGGATGCGCTCCAGAATCTTCGCCGTCCTCTCCACCGCCCCGTTGATCTCCATCGGCCGCCGCCGGCTCTCGACCTTCCGGCTGAACAGGAGCAGCTGCCTCGTCAGTTCCCCCCCCCTCTGGACGGCCTGCACGATTTCCTGAAGGTCCGCGCGCATGGTGCCCTCCCCGCCGGCACTCAAGAGGCAGAGCTCGGCGTAGCCCTGGATGGCCTGCAGCAGGTTGTTGAAGTCGTGGGCGATGCCGCCGCCGAGGGTGCCGATGGACTCCAGCTTCTGCGCCTGCACTGCCTGCTGCTCCAGGCTCTTCTGCTCGCTGATGTCGTGGACGAAGTTCAGCGTCGCCGCCCGTCCGTCCCACTCGATGAGAATCTCGCTCAGAAGCACCCAGGTCGTCCCTTCCCCGGGCCCGATGATTCTGGCGGTGGCGGTCTCCGGCGACTCCTCCCCGGAGAGGCGGGCGTTGTACCTGTCGAGAACCAGGTCCCTCTCCTCGGGGTGGATCAGCTGGGAGAAGGGGTGGGAGGCGAGATACCCCGGCGACCGGCCCGTCATCTCCTGGGCCCTCCTGTTGGCAAATTTGATGACACCGTCCTGGGCGACAAGGATGGCGTCGTTGGCGTTTTCCACCACGAGCCGGTATTTCTCCTCGCTCTGCCTCAGTTCGTTTTCGCGCTCCCTGACGGCTTCCGTCATCTTCTTGAAACTCGTCGCCAGTTCGGCGACTTCGTAGCTCCGGGGCTCGATGAGGGAGAAGTCGTAGCTCCCCGAGGCGACCACTTTGGCCCGTGAGGAGAATTCCGACAGGGGTCTGGAAAGGCGCCGGGCCATGGCCATCGACGTCAGGACCGCAAGGATCACCGCGGCGATCATCCCGAGGGCGAAAAGGATGCCTGTGTGGAGAATCGGCGCGTAGGCGTCGGCTCGTCGCTGGGAGACCAGGGCGACCCAGCCGGGCCCCGGGATCAGAGCGGCGCTCCCGATGAGCTCTTCCCCCTGGAAGCTGTACCGGTGGGTCCCCTCTCCGCCCCCCAGAGCGCTGCGAACCGGCGGCAGGCTGCCAATGTTTACCTGACGGGCGGCAATGAGTTTGTCCGGATGAACAACGATGTACCCCCGGCGGTCGACGATGGTCGTCGTCACCCGGTCGCCCACACTGAGGCGCTCGGTGAAGCGGGAGAAGATGTCGAGGTTGAAGTTCCCCACCAGCACCCGCTCGTCAAGGGCGAGGCCGATGGCGACGGCCATCTTCCCGCTGAGAAGGGAGAGGAAGGTGTCCGACCAGGCGGGCTCTCCTCCCTGCAGGGCGGCGCGATAGAAGTCCTTGTGCGAAAGGTCCAGGCCCAGGTAGTCCCGCCGGTGGGATGCCGTCTTCTCCGGGAGGCCCACGCTCGCCACTTTCCCCGATGCGTCGAGGACATATATGGACTCGAAAAGATCCGTGTGACGCACGTGGGAATCGAGGACCTGCTCGACCCGTTCCTTCCCCCCCCCGCCGTCCGAGCGGAGAATCCCCTTGACGTTCTGAAGGATCGAAAGGGGCTCGCGGAGAAAGCCCGCGATCTCGCCGCTCGCCGAGCGCGCAAGGAGGAGGTTCTTCTCCGCCACGTCGTCAACCGTGGCCTTCGCCAGGTAGGCGAGAACCGTCAAAGAGATCACCGTCAGGGGTATGACCGCCATCAGAGCATAGTGCACGGAGAGGGAGCGGGCAAAGGGCTGGAGACCGCGCTTTCTCACTCGAGCACCTTGAACCGGCCGCCCTCGATGGTGGTGATGAAGGTTTTGCGCTGCGCGTCACCGTACCGGTCAATCGTCACCGGTCCCTGAATGCCCTCAAAGGTGCCGACCCTCAGGATGGTTTCTTTCAGGGATTCTCCCTCCTCCCTGAGCTCGACGGCCTTCATCACCACCGTCGCGGCATCGTAGGCATTGACGGCGGCGAAGCCCGGCTCCCCTCCGAAACGCTCCCTGTACATCCTGCGGAAGGAGGTGAAGCCCTCTTCCGTGCTCTCCCGGTCAAAGAACTGTGAGACGACGATCCCCTCCACCGCCGATCCTCCCAGGTCCGCAAGCCTCTCCGTCGCCGCCCACTCGGCAGCGGCGATGGTGATATTGCTCCCCATCTTCCGGACCTGCTGACAGATCATGGCCGTGTCCATGGCGCTGGCGATGACGATCAGCCCTTCCGCGCCGGAAGCGAGGGCCGCCTCGGCCAGGTCGATAAAATGGACCCCCGGACCGGACCGGAAAGTCTCAACGTGTACTATCAGACCTCCGAGGGAGAGGAACTCCTTCCTGAAATCCTCGAACCAGCTCTCGGTGTACGCCCTGTTGCCGCGGTCGTAAACGGCCGTAACCGCCTCGAGGCCGCGCTCCTTTTTCAGGTAGCGGGCCATCTTGGAGGCATACTCCTTCGTCGTCGCGATGACGCGGAAGAAGCTGTCGTCGTTCCCGGAAAGATAGGTGGTCGTCGTGGTGGGACTCACCATGACGGCAGCGCTCCCGTTGACGACGTGAACCGCTGCCATGCTCATGGAGCTGGTCATGTGCCCCAGGATGGCTTCCACCCCGAGCCCGACCAGCTCCCGGTCGACGGCGACTGCCGTCTCCCGATCCTGCCTGTCGTCCCGCACAATGAGCTCCACCGTCCGGCCGTGAATTCCCCCGGATTCGTTTTTCGTCTCCACAGCCAGAATCGCCCCGTTGCGGCCATCAATTCCCAGGTCGGCAACGCGGCCGGAGAGCCCGCCGGAAAAGCCGATTCTCACCGGCTCCCGCTCTCCGCATCCCGCCAAAAGCGCCGTGAGGGCGAACATGCAGACGGCCGCAGCGCAGTGCAGCAGTCGCGCGTGAAAAGATCTTGCGTAGAAAGCGGTTATGGCCATGCCCTCAACCCCCGGACCTCGTTCATTTGTAACGCCCGGAACGGCCCCTGTCAATCCTCTCCGCCGAGGCGCTCCAGAATGGTCTTCTCCCTCCTGATGGATTCGGCCATGACGGCCGCCCCGGTCAGGACGAGCACGATGGTGACGGCGGTCATGGAACCCGGGCAGTCATCATCTCACGTGAAAGGTTCGCCGCACGGGGCCGGCCGGAGCACACAAACCGGCGGCCCTCGCGGTCATGTCCGTTCTCGAGTCGTCGAATACGAAGTGGATACAGTTGGCCTCGGCGGGCAGATCAGGGTTCTCGATGGGGAGATAGATGTTGTCCTGGTCAGTACCTTTTCCTGTACGCGATGCTGATGACAGTCCGCTCCTCTTCCGGATCGACGCTGATCGCCACCACCTCTCCCGCCTTCTCGTATCTCAGGTAACGCCGGCCTTCCAGCCCGGCCTCGCCGGTATTTTCCCACCCCGCCTCGGACATCGTCCGCCGGTAGAACTCCTCCGCCCGGGAGGCAGGGTCGGGCGTGGCGAGGATGACGGTGAAGTCCACGGGCGACCTCTTCTGCGCCATCTTCAAGTCACTTCCCGGGTAGAGGGCGACGTCCGTCGGAAACCCTTTGGGAACGGCCAGCTGCACGCCGGCGGTGAAGGAAAAGGCCTTGCTGCCCGCCTCTTCCCGGTACGCCCGCCCGGGCTCGTCACTCCCCCGGGTGCCGCAGGACGCCAGGACGGCCGCCGCGGCAATCAGACAGAAAAACCCTGCGTTTTTCATCGAAACACCCTTATACCAGACCGTCCCCTCTTCTTCCACCCGTATTCGCCGCTGCCGCCCCTCTTGTCGAGAAATCCCGGCTCCCGTCTTTCTTCTGTCTTTCTTCTTGACGTGAGGAAATTTGTGGGGAAACTAAGAGAGGAGAGGGGGGGGAACGCTCGGCTCCTATGGATACCCAGGCAAAGAAGTTCGTCAAGGTTCGTGTCAACGCTTCCGGCAAGAGGATCATCGGTATCCTCGCCATCCCGCCTCCGCACTTCCGCGTCTCTGATTACCTGAACTCCCACGACGACTTCCTTCGCGTCAAACAGGAGAAGAGCGAAATCATCGTTGCCAAGGACGCTATCAGCTATCTCGAGGCCCTCGAGGAAGGGGAGGACGACGGGAGCCGTCCCCGGAGCGGCGAGTTTCACGTCGTGACGGTGACCCTGAAAAACCATGCTGGCACCCTCAAGGGTAAGGTATTCGTGCCCCGGGACGGCACCCTTCAGGCCTCACTCAACAAGGTCCGGCGCTTCGTCAACCTCCGCGACGTCCGTTTCGTAAGCTCTCCGGAACGATACGGCTTTCTCGCCGTGGGAAAGCAGGAAGTCATCATGATCCAGGAGACAACGGAGTAGAACCTCTCCACTTCCAGGCAGCGGCAGGAACCATACAGGACCGGGAGTACACTAATCCTGCTGGTGGCGGGGGATATGGAGATCGAGGAGTTCCTGAAGGACCACGGGGGGCGGACTCTGACGTCCGGGCAGATCACCCCTGGGGAGATTCCGTGACGATCGCCTTCACCGCTTCAAGAATGGTCAGAGGTTCCGATGGTTTGGAGATGAACGCGACACATCCCGCCTCGAGAGCCCTGTCCCTCCAGATCTCCTCAGGGTAAGCCGACAGGGCGATCACGGGAAGGTCCCTGTAACCATCCATCCCCTTGAGGCGGTGAGCGAAGTCGATCCCCGACTCCCCCGGAAGAGCAATGTCGAGAAGGATCAGGTCTATCCCCCCCCTCCCCAACTCCTTTTCCGCCTCCACCGTATCTGAGGCGGTGACAACCTCGAGGCTCTCCTCCCTCTCGAAGATCATCTTCAGGGCCATCAGGTGGTCCGGCTCGTCGTCAACTATGAGGATTCGGTGCTTTTCCGTCATAATTTGTAAGGTTACAGGAAAAAGACAGGTGGGGCCAGCGATTTTTGGCTTGACGTTTTCCACCGCCCCCTTCCCCCTCACCGGAAGAGATCGACGATCTGCACGTGCATGTTCTCCGTGTCGAGGAGGGCGACTGTCGACCTTCCCTGGTGCTGGCGCGCCGTCTTGCCCGGGTTGACAACAAGGGTCTCTCCCACGGTCCGCACATCCGGCACGTGGAGATGGCCATAGATGACGAGATCAAACTTACCGCCGGCGGCGAGTTTTTCCACCGAGTGGTGCTCGTGAACGACCACCGTCCTCTTGCCCCCCAGGCTGGTCCGCCAGGGAGACCGGTGGATCTCCCCCCCGTCCCACCAGACGCCGGGGCGCATGAGGCCGGTGTCGCAATTGCCGTGGACGGCGCCGAAAGGAGCCTCGAGCCCACTCAGGATCCCCACGGTATCGGCGGTGGCGAAGTCCCCGGCGTGGATGACCTTGTCCACGCGGCGGGAGTTGAACAGGTCCACCGCCCGCAAGACAGCCTCCCTGTCATCGTGCGTGTCCGAGAAGATCCCTATCTTCATGCCTCACCCTCTTCCCTCGGGAAGGCTACGCTCCGCAGGGCCGTCATGGGGCCCCGTCTCTTCAGATCCCGAAGCTGATCCTCGTGCCTGACGAGAAGCGCCCCGGCAAAACCCAGGGCGTTCACCGACGCCCCGTTGAAGAACTCGGCCGAGCGGGGCACCAGGAGCATCCACCGGCGGGTGATCAGCAGATTGTAAGGGCCGCTCTGACGCTGCCGGGCGGGCGAGCCGCCTCTCTCCATTCCCGCCGCGCAGAGCATGCGGTGGTAGCGCCCCAGGGCCTCATGAGCGCCGCTCAAGGGATCGCCGATCCAAGCGGGATCCATCGGGGCAAGGGCGTGGCGAAACGGCAGGGAGGGGGAGGACCCGACCTGCCCCTGAGCGGGAAGACTCCCGGCAACCAGCGGCTCGACGGGAACGGCCGGTCCCCCGGGATCCATCGGCAAGGCCACAAACTGGAGGTGCCTGTGAGGCTGGCTCGCGCCGGCAGTCACACCTCCGTTGTAGAAGGCCAGGCAGTCGAACTCCGCCAGTCCAGCGAGAAAGGCGGCGAAATCCCTCACGGTGAGATAGTCCTCCTGGTCCTCGAACTCCCTGGTGACCGCCAGCAGGTGGTGCTCCACCACGTTGAACTTGTTCAGCAGGCATACGTGAGTGTCAGTGAGTTCCCCTACGAAAAGCGATTCGTCATAGGGAAGAAAGGGGTTGCCATCCCTCGAGGACTCCTCGTACTTGCGGGGCCGGCCGGTGAGGACGCGAACGATGAACCGCACACCTCCCTCCTCCACGTGCTCCAGGCGAGTGGGGATGGGATGGAGCGATCCGCCCTCCGTCGCCGCGGCGGTGGCATCGAGGACCTTCCGCCAAAGGGTGCCTTTCTGAAGGATGAGCTTCATGACGAGGGGGCCTCCCTCATCCTCTCCGCAAGCTTTCCCCAGTCGAATGTCTGCAGGTTCACCACCTGGGTGTGGACGACCCTCTCCGCCGCCGCCTTTTTCTCCTTCTCCCCCATGGAGGCGTCGTCGATACCGTAGAGGGAGAGAACGAGCCTGAAGGCGCGTTGCGTAAAGGACCTCTCGGGGGTGACCACGTCCTCCCTCCTGGCGTGAAAAGGGTCTTCCCCCTCCGCGCAGGGGCTGCCGAAGACGTTGAACTGGCGGCAGCCGGTGGGACGGAGGGGATGAACGATGCAGCCCCCGTCCACGAGAAAGGGGCAGGAACCTCCGCGGCCCCTCTCCGCCAGCCGAACCCGGAGGACCTCTCTGGTGGGCTGCTTGATCTTCTCCGTGCAGTACCAGTAGATTCCCATCATCTCGTGGGGATAGACGGGAATGTCGCGCTGGGTGCGGCAGCAGATGTCGCAGCCCCTGCGACAGGCAAGGTCCTTCCCCGTCGCCTTGCGGGCCCTCCCCACCGCCTCTGCCACCCCTTGGTCGATGACGGCGCAGGCCTCAAGAACCAGGGGGAGCCAGGGCTGCTTCTTTTCATCCTCGGTAAACGTTACCCGTGTCACAGGCTGTCCTGCCTTTAATAGTTACAAGAACTTTTTCTTGTTTTTCGTTTTTTTCACTATA
>JAUWCW010000021.1 GCA_030609125.1 Candidatus Rokuibacteriota bacterium | reverse complement strand
TCGACGCCTTTGCTGAAGGGAAGGTCCTTCCCGGGTACCGCTATTACACAGTGGGCCCGCAGAACACTCCCAACGCCATTCTCGGCGTCGGCACTTCCTACACCCTCAAAAGTGAGCAGTGGACGGAGAGGGACATGACTCCCGAGCTCCTCAAGAAGACCGTCTGGCTGATGAACGACCTGTACAGTGGAACCGCCAGCGGCGGCGGTCTCTTCGGCTCCTGGGTAGTGAGCGAAACCGGAGCACGGGTCGGCATCTGGTACTCGGCCGTCGGCCTGACGCAAGTAAGTGTCGGGAGCGGAGGAGAGGTTTCCGTTCAGCCGCCGAACCCCCTGGCGATAAACCAGTTGCAGGACAGGCTGAGATAGATACAAGAGAAGACAGGCATGAGGAAGTCCATTGCTTTGATGGCGGCTGCCGCATGTGTTCTGCTGCCCGGGCCTCGCGCCGGGCACGCCGCCGACACCCCGAAGCGCACTGTCCTCTGGGGCGACACGCACCTGCACACCTCCTACTCCCCCGACGCCTTCCTGATGCAGAACCGCACCGCCACCCCCGACACGGCCTACAGCTACGCCAGGGGACTGCCCGTCCCGCACCCCTTTCACAAGGCGAGGATCCGGATAGGGACGCCGCTGGACTTTCTCGTCGTCTCCGACCACGGTGAGTACATGGGGGTGGTGCCGAAGATCCTCGAGGGCGACCCGCTGGTGGCCGACACGGAAACGGGCAGGCTCTTCAGAAAGCTGGCCGCCGAGGGCAAGGAGATGGAGGCCTTCGCCATTCTCATCGGCCACGTCAACGCGGCGAAGCCCGACCCGGACCTGAACTCTCCCGAGGTGAACCGCACCGTATGGGGCGAGATCATGGACGCCGCGGAGCGGCACAACGACCCGGGCGCCTTCACCACCTTTCTCGGCTGGGAGTGGTCCTCCACCCCTGAGGGGAAGAACCTGCACCGCGTGATCTTCATGAAAGAGGGGAAGAAGGAGGGGGAGCAGTTCCTGCCCTTCACCAGCTTCGACACCCCGAAGCCCGAGGGGCTGTGGAAGTGGCTCGACGAGACCTCCGCCCGGACCGGGGCCAGCTTCATCGCCATCCCTCACAACTCCAACATCAGCGGCGGGCTCATGTTCCCCCTGAAGGACAGCGAAGGGGAGCCCATCACGGCGGAGTATGCGCGCAGCCGCATGAAGTGGGAGCCGGTGGTGGAGATGACCCAGATCAAGGGCGATTCGGAGACGCACCCCACGCTGTCGCCGACGGACGAGTTCGCCGACTTCGAGACCTACGAGCACCTCATCTCCGTCGGTGAGCACGCGCAGGACGTGACCGCCGATGCCGGCGACTACGCCCGCTCCGCCCTGAAGCGCGGCCTGGAGATCGAGGCGCGGACCGGCGTCAACCCCTACCAGTTCGGCATGATCGGCTCCACCGATTCGCACACGGCCATGTCCTCGGCGGAGGAGAACAACTTCCACGGCAAGATGGCGCTGGACTCGACGCCGGAGACGAAGGCGATCGACATCATTCCCGGCGCGAACGGCTGGGACATGGGCGCCGCCGGGATGGTGGCGGTCTGGGCGGAGGAGAACACGCGGGCGTCTATCTTCGAGGCCTTCCGCCGCAAGGAGGTCTACGCAACCACGGGCCCGAGGATCAGGCTGCGGTTCTTCGGCGGCTGGGACTTCGCCGCCGAGAACGTCCCCGCCGGGGAGATCTCCGGGGAGGGCTACAGCAGGGGTGTGCCCATGGGAGCCAACCTGCCTGTCACGCCGAAAAGCAAAGGTGCGCCCCCCACGTTCCTCGTGGCGGCCCTCAAGGACCCGGTGGAGGCGAACCTGGACCGCATCCAGATCGTCAAGGGCTGGCTCGACAAAGACGGCCGCGCCCGGGAGAAGGTTTACGACGTGGTCCTTTCCGACGGCCGGACTGCAGGCGCCGACGGCAGTGTCAAACCCGTGGGGAACACGGTGAACCTGAAGACGGCGACCTACACCAACACCATCGGCGACACCGAGCTCTCCACGGTCTGGAGCGACCCCGACTTCGACCCGGCGGCGCGTGCCTTCTACTACGCCCGGGTGCTGCAGATTCCCACGCCCCGCCACTCGCTCTTCGACGCCGTTGCGCTGGGGATCGACCCGCAGGCGACCGGGCACCCGGCCACCATTCAAGAGAGGGCCTACTCCTCTCCCATCTGGTTCACGCCCTGAGCGGACCGCGGCCGGGCGGAAGAGGGTAGGGCCACGATGAAAATGTCGGCGGTTACGGCTCTTGCAGTGCTGCTGGCCGGGCTGTGGGTGCCGGAGACGGCGACGGGCGAGACCGGTGTTCTGACGGTGACCGCCCTTGCCGAGCGGGGCGTGCAGCCTCTGGACGACGTGAACCTCGAGGAGCTCATTGTCGGCAAAAGTCTCGTCATACGAAACAGGAGCACGGGCGAGTACTACGAAGCCGCCTATGGGACGGACGGCATGAGGCGGCTGAAGAACATCACCGCCAGGAGGCTGGGGATAGAAGCCTTCGAATCTTTTCACGGCGGCCCGCCCCCGCCGGAGGCGGTCCCCTACACGATTCGCGACGGGAAGATCATCACGACCTTTGACGGCAGAAGCTTCGAGGCCAGGGTCTACGAGGTCGACGGGAGGTACATGGCCGCTCACAGTACCGAGGGCGGGATCGTCAGCTGGGAGGTGGTGGCGGCGCAGGCCCCGGGGGCGGTGCCGGACCCGCTCACGGAGTCCGAGCTGGCGGCGCAGGGGATAGAGGCCCTTGATGACGCGGCTCTCAGGTCGCTGATCGTCGGCAGGACGCTGGTCGTCCGCAACCGCGTCACCGGCGAGCGCTACGAGGCGAGATATGGCGCCGACGGCAGGCGCCGGCTTCGTAACGTCACTCCGGGGGTACTGCGTCAGAGCGCCTTCGAGGCCTTTCACGGCGGTCCGCCACCCGTTATGTCAGCGCCGTATGTCATCCATGACGCCAGGATAACGACCTCCTTCGATGGCCAGGTGTTCGAAGTGAGGGTGTACAATGTGGAGGGAACGTATCTCGGCGCCCGCACCGCCGATCACGGCGCCGTCAACTGGGAACTCATCGACATCAAGTAGGCAAACGGGGTGAGGGCTCTTGCCACGACCTCACGGTACGAAATCGTGGACGCCGCCCCCCCTCACGCGTCGCTGACCTGCCAGAGGCCCAGGCCCGTCTTCCTGTCGTACTCCCGTGAGAACTCGGGGCCGTCGAAGACCTCGATGGTGAACTCGCAGGCGAATACGAGCGGTCCGGGTCAGTAATGGAGCTTGTCCTTCTCGTTCTTGTGAAAGACGTCGAAGAAGATGACGCTGTTGTCCGGAAGGGTGTCGCAGTCCCTGCAGATATCCGGCAGCCGGCGGTTTGCCTTCCGGCAGAGTTCGCAGAAATAATACAGAAGCCGGTAGCCGTCCCTGCCCACGTACTTCTTGTACTTTCCCCGGTGAGAGCCGTGCATCTTTCCGTCGGCGTCGGAGGGGTTCTCCAGTATGCGGTCGACGACCTTCATGATGTGCCGATGCCCCTCGGGATCCTGGTTTATGATCCTCTGCAGCTTCTTCTGAAAATGCTCGGTCGCCTGATAACGGTACGGGGGCATACGGGCTTTTCTAACACCCGTCGGGGGTATTCGTCAACGGACGGCGTCCGGCCTTCCTTGACACTCACCGGGGCCTGATGTATCTGGAAGTCATGACACGTGTGAGAACGGGACATCCCCTGCCGATCGTACCTCTTCTGCTCGGGGCCGCGCTCGTTTTCTCCGCGGGCTGCACCACCATGAAGCGCGCCGCCGTGGGCTCCTTTTCCGGCGAAAAGGCCATCGAGGTCTTCACCTCCGACGACGATCCCGAGCTTGTCAGGGATGCCTTTCCCTTCGGCCTCAAGACCTACGAGCTTCTCATCGCCGAGGATCCCGGGAACCAGTCCCTCTACCTGGCGGCGGCGGCCGGTTTCGTCCAGTACGCGGCGGCCTTCATTGCCGAGGATGCGGTACGGGCGGCGGATGAGGACTTCGCCCGCTCGAAGGAGCTGAGGGAGAGGGCCGCCCGGCTCTATGCGAGGGGGAGCGAGTACGCCCTGAAAGGAATAGAGCTGGAGTATCCGCGGTTTCGAGAACTGCTCAGGAAGGACCCGGAGGACGCCCTGTCGCGGATGTGGCAGAAGGACGTCCCCCTCCTTTTTCTCGCCGGCGCGGGGTGGGTGGGCGCCATCTCCAACGCCCCTTCCGACATGTCCAGGATGGCCGGGCTTGCCCTGGCGGAAACGGTCATGCGCCGGGTGCTCGAGCTCGATGAGGGGTACCGGGACGGGGCGGTCCACGAATTCTTCATTGCCTTCGAGGGCGGCCGGAGCGAGGCCATGGGGGGCAGTGTCGAAAAAGCGTGCCGGCATTATGCCAGAGCGGTTGAGATCACCGGCGGGAAGAAGGCCTCGCCCCACGTCGCTCTCGCCGCTACCGTGGCCGTCCGTGAGCAGGATGTGGAGAGATTCCGCGACCTCCTGGGGAAGGCCCTCGCTGTCGACGCCTACGAGGTGAAGAAGTGGCGGCTGAGCAACATCCTGGCCCGGCGCAAGGCGGAGTGGCTGCTGGGACGCATCCCCGAGCTCTTTGTCGAGTACGAGGAGGAGGCAAAGTGAGAAAGATCGCGGCCTCTCTGCTGGCGGTGCTTGCCCTCTGGGCGTTCCCTCTCCCTGCGGCGGCGCTGACGGTGAAGCTGGGAACCGTGGCTCCCGAAGGGTCGCCGTGGCATGACGCGCTGCAGGAGATGGCGTCGGAGTGGCAGAGGATCAGCGGGGGGAAGGTCAAGGTGCGAATCTATCCCGGGGGGGTCGCCGGCGATGAGCCGGACCTGCTCCGCAAGATTCGTATCGGCCAGCTCCACGCCGCGGCCGTGAGCAAGTCGGGGCTCTACTCTCTCGCACCCGAGATCGATCTCATCTCCTTTCCGCTGATGCTGAAGACCGACGACGAGCTCGACGTCCTGATCGAGAAGATCGGTCCCGAGATCGAGGCGAAGCTGGAGGAGAAGGGCTTCAAGGTGCTCAACTGGAGCCGGGCGGGGTGGGTCTATTTCTTCTCGAAGGAGCCGGTGTACATGCCGGAGGATCTGAAGCGGCAGAAGTTCTTCTTCTGGGGATCCGACACGGAATATCTCGAGCTCCTCAAGCGCGCCGGGTTCCAGCCCGTGCCGCTGGCCATCAACGACCTGCTGCCGTCGCTTCAGACGGGCCTGGTCAACGCCTTCGCGGCGCCACCCGTGGCGGCCCTCTCCTTCCAATGGTTCGCCCTGACACCGAACATGACCGACCTGAGGTGGCAGCCGGTTCCCGGGGCGACCCTCATTTCCCTGAAGACATGGAGAAAGGTCCCCGACGATCTGAAGCCGCAGCTTGAAAAGGCGGCGTTTGACGTGGGCAAGCGCCTCTGGGGCCAGATTGCCCAGCTCAACGAGGAGGCCCTGGCGGTCATGCAGGAGCACGGGCTGAAGATCAACAAGGTGACCCCCGAAGGGGCCGCGTACTGGAAAACCCAGTTCCTCAAAGAGGTGGGAGACGAGTTCATCGAAAGGCGGTTCACCAGGGAGGGCTACGACAGGGTGGAAAAAATCCTCGAGGAGTACCGCCGCTCCCGGTCCCCATGAGCGAGGAAGAAAACACCGCGGGGGAGGGATACGCGGGGCCGGGTGGGACGGCCGGATGGGTGAGGATCCCTGAGAACGCGATTCTCGCCGTCTCGCTCCTGCTGATGGCCCTCATTCCGGTGGTCGAGTTCTTCGGCCGCCGCTGGCTCGGGTTCGGCATACCCGGCGCCGCCGATTACGTGAGGCACCTCACCCTGTGGATCGCTTTCCTCGGGGCCGCGGCGGCCACCCGCGACGACCGGCATCTGCAGATCGTGGCCACCCTGGACTGGGTTCCCGGCTCCGTCCGGGCATGGGTTCATTTCTTCCGCGCGCTTTTTGCGGCCCTGGTCTGTCTGGCTCTCTGCGCCGCCGCGGTGGAGCTGGTGGTGTCGGAGGCGCCGGGGCTTCCGGAGGGCTTCGCTGCGGTGATCCCCGGGCCGGTGAGAGCGTGGCTGGAGCCCTTCGGCCTCTTCGACGCGGGCAACACGTACCGCATCGGGGGATGGCTGCCGGTCTGGGCCGCCGAGGCGGTGATGGCCGTCGGCTTCCTCGTCATGGCCGTGCGCTTCGCCTTCCGCGCCCGTCTTCACCTGCCGGCGCGTCTCCTGATTCTGCCGCTCTCCCTGGGCGCTGTCGTTCTTCTGGGGCTTCCGGAGGAACTGACCGGCGGGATGGTGCTGGCGGGTTTCGTCGTCACGCTGGCGGCGGCCGTGCTGGGCGCTCCCATCTTCACCCTCCTCGGTGCGGCGGCGCTCCTGCTCTTCCGCGGCTACGGGGTCACCATCGCGGCGATTCCGGCGGAGACATATCGCATCGTGGCCTCGCCGATCCTTCCGACGATCCCGATCTTCACTCTCGTGGGGCTTCTCCTGGCTGAGGGCAGGAGCAGCGAGCGGCTGGTGCGTTTCTTCCGGGCCATCTTCGGGTCCGTTCCCGGAGGGACGGCGGTGGCGGCGACGCTCCTGTGCGCCTTCTTCACCACCTTCACCGGCGCCTCGGGGGTGACGATCCTCGCCCTGGGGGGACTGCTGCTGCCGGTGCTCGTCACCAACGGGTTTTCGGAGAGGTTCTCCCTGGGGCTGCTGACGTCGACCGGGAGCCTGGGGCTTCTCCTGCCGCCGAGCCTGGTGGTCATCCTCTACGGGGTGGTCGCCAACGTCCCCATCACCGACATGTTCAAGGCGGGGATTATCCCGGGACTCCTGCTGATCCTGCCGTTCTGTCTTATCAGCGTCTGGGAGGGGAGGAGAAGAAAGGCGCAGAGGACCCGGTTCGAGTCCCGGGAGGCCCTGAGTGCCTTCTGGGAGGCAAAGTGGGAGGTCTTCGTGCCGGTGCTGGCCCTGGTGCTCATCTTCGGCGGTTTCTGCACCCTGGTGGAGGCGGCGGCCATGCTCGTCTTCTACGCCATCCTGGTGGTGACGGTGGTCCACAGGGACGTGAGCTTCCGGGGTCTGGTGTCGGTCTTCGTCCGGTGCGCCATCCTGGTGGGAGGGGTGCTCATCATCCTCGGCGTGGCCATGGGCCTGACGAGCTACCTGGTGGACGCGCAGGTTCCGATGCAGGCCGCCGGGTGGGCCGGGGAGCACCTCCAGTCGAAGTGGGTCTTTCTCCTGGCGCTGAACGGCGCGCTCATCCTGACGGGGTGCCTGATGGACATCTACTCGGCTCTCGTGGTGGTAGTGCCGCTGATCCTTCCCATCGCCACCCGGTTCGGAGTCGACCCGGTGCACCTGGGGATTATCTTTCTCACCAACCTGCAGCTCGGCTACCTCACGCCGCCGGTGGGGATGAACCTCTTCCTCGCCTCCTTCACCTTCAATAAGCCCCTGACGCGGATCGCCCGGGACGTGATTCCCTTTCTCCTCGTCCTCGCGGGGGTGGTCCTGCTCGTCACCTACGTCCCCTGGCTCTCAATGGTGCTTCTCAAGTAGTCAATCGATGTCGATGTCGCGCAGGGGGCGCTCCACCGGGGAGTCCTCCTTCGCGTGCTCCTGCACTTTCCTGAAAAGATCTTCGTGGCGGCTCTTCTGGCCCTTTTCGCGTTCGCGGCCTTCCGCGACGATGGCCTCGAGCCGGGCCTGTTCCTGGTCGATGTTCTTGAGCCTCTCCCTGAGAAAGTCGTCGGGCGACTGCGGCTTGATCTCCGCGTGATGCTTCTCGATCTTCCCTGTTCGGGTGTTGATTTCCATGACCTCGCGGCACTTGGGGCACTTTACTCGAAGAATGGACACCTTTCCTCCTTTGCGGGGTCTCAACAGAACTCGCCCTTGCCCCGCCGGAGGACGATGTCCCTCTTCCAGTTCTCGTCGTCCCGCTCCGGGTGGTCGACGTTGTAGTGCAGGCCGCGGCTTTCCTTGCGGCGCGAGGCGCTCTCGATGATCAATTCCGCCACGGAGGCGATGTTGCGCAGCTCGACGAGGTCGCTCGTGACGAGGACGCTGTAGTAGTACTCGGTGATCTCCTCAACCAGCATGCAGATCTGCTTTCGCGCCCGCTCCAGGCGCTTGTCCGACCTGACGATTCCCACGTAGTTCCACATGAGCCGGCGCAATGCGTCCCAGTTCTGAGTGATGACGACCTCCTCCGTGCTTGCCCTGGCTCCCCCCGGGTCCCACGGGGCCGCATCGGGAAGGGCCGCGGCGTCCCCCTTGACCGCCTCCACCGCCGCCTCGACGGCCAGGTGGGAGAAGACGACCGCCTCGAGGAGGGAATTGCTGGCCAGCCGGTTGGCGCCGTGCAGGCCGGTGAAGGCCGTCTCCCCGGCGGCGTAGAGACGGCTCAGGCTGGTGCGGCCCCTGGTGTCGGTGACGACCCCGCCGCACATGTAGTGGGCGGCGGGTACGACGGGGATCGGGTCCTTCGTGATGTCGATCCCGTACGAGAGGCAGTTCTCGTGGATGGTGGGGAAGCGGTCCCTGATGAAATCCGCCGACCGGTGGGTGATGTCGAGGAGGACGAAGTCGTCGCCGCTCTTCTTCATCTCGCTGTCGATGGCACGGGCGACAATGTCCCTGGGCGCCAGGTCCTTGCGCTCGTGATACTCCGCCATGAAGGCCCGTCCCTCGCGGCTGCGCAGGATGCCGCCCTCGCCCCGCACGGCCTCCGAGATGAGAAAGGACTTCGCCTCCGGGTGGAAGAGGCAGGTCGGGTGAAACTGGTAGAATTCCATCCCCGCCACTTCCGCGCCGGCCCGGTAGGCCATGGCCACTCCGTCCCCGGTGGCGATGTCGGGATTGCTGGTGTAAAGGTAGACCTTGCCGGCGCCTCCCGTGGAGAGGAGGGTGGCGCGGGCGAGAAACGTCCTGACCTCCGAGTCGGCGATGTCGAGAACGTAGGCCCCCCAGCAGCGGTCCTGCTCCGCAGGCGTATCGGGCCGCATGCGGGACTCTATGATGAGATCCACGGCGATGCAGTTTTCGAAAAGGCTGATGTTGCCGTCCTCCCGGCAGCGCTGAAGGAGGCTCTCCTCCACTTCCCGGCCGGTGCAGTCCCTGGCGTGGAGGATGCGCCGGCGCGAGTGACCGCCCTCCATGCCGAGGTCGTACCCGGCGCCGCCGCCGGCCTCCCGGGAGAAGTGGCAGCCCCTGTCGATCAGGTCCCGGATGCGGGCCGGCCCGCTCCGCACCACCATCTCCACCACGTCGTGGTGGCAGAGGCCGTCTCCGGCGCGGAGGGTGTCCTCGAGGTGCAGGTCGAAGCGGTCCCTCTTGTCCCAGACCGAGGCTATGCCCCCCTGGGCGTAGTATGTGTTCGAGGCCCTGGCCTCGCGCTTGGTGACGACGGAGACGCTTCCGTGAGCGGCGGCCTCGATGGCGAAGGTGAGGCCCGCTATGCCGCTGCCGATGACGAGAAAATCGCTGCGGTGCTCCACCGGCACTCCGTCCTGTCCTAACGCTTCCGGGAGCGGCTCTTCTTTGCGGCCTTCGGGCCCAGGCCGGTCACGACGTAGGTGCCGCCGGCCTTCTGGTTCCGGGTGATCTCCACGATGCCGTGCTCCCGGGCGTCCTCCAGCAGCTCGCTGAAGGAGGAGTAGTCGTAGCTGCTCTCACTGAACGAGGGCTGCTTGCGCTTCATGGTGTCCTTCACCATGGAGGAGTAGAGGACGTCCTTGTTCTCCCGGATCAGGGCGCGCACCGTCGAGGCGAGGAGCCCGAATACGGACGCCTTCTTCGTGGGCAAAGAACCCATGGACGGCGCCGCCGCCTGCGCCAGGTCCTCGTAGAAGATGAACTCGTCGCAGTTGTCGATGAGCAGCTGCGATGAAGAGTCCCTCATTCCCAGGCCGATGACGGACTTGTTGTTCTCCCGCAGCTTCGAGACGAGAGGCGAGAAATCCGAGTCGCCGGAAACGATGACGAAGGTGTCGAGGTGCTCCTTGCTGTAGCAGAGGTCCATGGCGTCCACGGCGAGGCGGATGTCGGCGCTGTTCTTGCCGGATATCTTCCGCTTGGGGATCTCCATCATCTCGATGCCCGCCCCGTGGAGCTCGTTCTTGTACTCGGGGTAGCGGCTCCAGTCGGCGTAGGCCTTCTTGATGATGATCTTGCCCTTCTCCAGGAGGCGCTCCATGACGAGCCGGACCTCGAACTTCTTCTTCGGCCCCGGTTTCAGCCCCAGGGCGATGTTGTCGAAGTCGATGAAAAGGGCAAGATTGTTCTCATCGGACCGGTTGTCATTCATGGCTTTGCACTCCCCCCGCATTTTCGCATAAAGGAAAAGGTCCGGCGGCACTGATGCCCGCCACGCTGCACTATACCGTGTATTTCAGCCGGAGAAAAGGCGCGACCTCATTTTCCCCCGTCCGCCAGCCGCACTTCCACCAGCCCCCGGACGGAGTTGCCGACGAAGAGCCGGTCGGCCTTTTCCAGATCATCGGGGGTCAGAACTCCCTCACAGACAAGGGCCGGCTTATCACGGAGGAGATGGTGCCGGAGGACCCCGTCGAGGAGGCCGCACGGGACGGGAGGCGTGACGAGGCGTCCATTCAGCTGCAGAAATACGTTCGTGAAGGAGCCTTCCGTGAGCTCCCCTTTCTCGTTGGTGAAAAGGATCTCGAAGAGGCCCTCTTCCCTGGCGGCCTCCATCTCCCAGTCGTAGACCTCCCGGCGGGTGGTCTTGTGATAGAGATGGGGATCGGAGGAATTCATCCGCACCTCCGAGAGGCGGATGCGCGGCCTGGACGGCGGCGGGTGAAGAGGGGAGGATGACACCTCGCACTCGCCGTCCCTGGAGAGAAGGAGCCGCACCCTCCGCGGGGCGTCACCGTCGAAGCCGGAGGCGGCGTCATCGAGGGCACGGCGTATCTTCCGGAGAGGAAAGGCGAAGCCGAAACGCAGAGCCGTCGAAAAGAGGCGGGCCAGATGGTCCTCCATGAGGGTGAAGCCCTGTTCCTCCTGCCAGCGCAGGGTTTCGATGAGACGGAGGGGGCCTCGGGGCCGGGTGAGGAACCTGCCCTTGAGGAGACATTCTTCGTACTCGGCGTCGGCGTCGGAGTCGGCGACGATGCCGCTTCCGAGTCCCATCTCGCCCCGGCTTCCCTCGATCAGGACCGTTCGGATCGGGACGTTGAAGACCGACTCCCCGTGAGGGGAGAAGCAGCCGATGGCGCCGCAGTACGGCCCCCTCTCGTCTTTTTCCAGCCCGGCGATGATCTCCATGGTCCGGATCTTCGGGGCCCCGGTGACGGAGCCGCTGGGGAAGAGGGCCCGCAGGACGTCCACGGGGCCGGCCCCCTCCCTCAGGCGGCCGCGGACCGTAGACGTCATCTGAAAGAGGGTGTCGTACGGCTCGACGCTGCAGAGGTCCGAGACCTCGATGGTGCCCGGGAGACATATTTTCCCCAGGTCGTTGCGGAGAAGGTCCACGACCATGATGTTCTCGGCGCGGTTCTTCGGGTCCCGGGAGAGACCGACCGCCCGGCGGAGGTCCTCCCTCCCCGACAGCCCCCGGGGGGCGGTCCCCTTCATGGGGCGGACAGTGATCTCCCGTCCCCGGCAGCGGAAAAAGAGCTCGGGAGAGGCGGAAAGGATGTCCCGCTCACCTGTCCGGAGAAAGGCGGCGAAGGAGACCGGCTGGTTGTCCCTGAGGGAGAGGTAGAGGCCGGCGGGAGAGCCGCTGAAGCGGAAGCCGTACTTCATCGTGTAGTTGACCTGGTAGGTGTCGCCGCCGGCTATCCGCGCCTTGATCTCGTCCACGGACCGCCGGTATTCACCCTTCGAGACGTTGAGCCCCGCGTCCTCGATGGTGTAGCGGGGCGCCGTGACATCCTCCTGGAGGGGGAAGGGCAGGGAGGGCGAAAAGCTTCCGGTCCGGTGGTCGAAGATGGCGGGTTCGCGAAAGAGGCCGAACCATAGAAGGGGCCGGCTCCCCTCGTAGCGGGGCCGCAGTGCGGGCTCGAGAAAATAGCCCAGCTCGTAGGAGAGCCAGCCGGCGGCCCAGAGGCCGGCTTTCACGGAATTTTCCAGGTCGGCGAGGCAGGCCCGCACCTGCTCCGGCCGGTCGGTGGTGACGATCCTCTCCGGATCCATGAAAAGCAGCGAGCGGTTCTCTTCGGGGGAGACGAGGGCCGTTTCAAAAAGGAGAAAGGGACTGCTGTCGCCGAGGGCGGCAAGAAGCTCCGCCGCCGGCAGTCGGTGGTGGGGTGAGGGTGGCCGCCCGGTCTTCAGGTTCGCGCTCATGAAGGCATTATAGCCAAAAGAAAAGGGCCGGTTTCGTGGGGGGGGGTACGTTCCCCGCCGCTTGCGGCGGGGAGAGGCTTCATTTTACAATACCGTGGTACGCGACGTTATACGCTCCAGGACCCGGAGGGTTGCGACAGGTGAGACTCAGATTGTCCGGAGTGCCGGTTATGATTGCCGCCGCGTGGCTCGGCGCTTCGGGGTGCTCCGTCGAGTCCCCGACTCCCGGGAGGGGTCGCGACCCTGCGGACCGTGTCTCCCTCAAGCTCGACGGGCGCCACGGAACCCGGTTTCTCGGGTTTTACGTCGCCGAGGGCAGGGGTTTCTTTGCCGGGGAGGGGATCGAGGTCAGGGTGGAGGAGACTTCCTCCGCCGATGAGGGTGACATGGTGCCCATCCGCACCGCCGCGGGGGAGTTCGATTTCGCCGTCGGCTCAGGCGCCCTCCTCCAGGGGCAGAACGCGGGACTTCCCCTTGTTGCCCTCGCCGGCATCCACCAGTCCGGTACCTCCACCATCGGAGAGAGCCTCTACACCCGCCGCGAATATCTGGAAACAAGGCGGGACCTGGTGGAGCGATTCGTGCGGGCCAGTCTCAGGGGGTGGCTCTGGGCGGTCGAGAACCCGGAGGAAGCGGTCGACGAGATGCTCTCCTCCTACCCGGAGCTGGTGGAAAGGCGCGATTACTGGATGGTGTCTTTTGGCGCCTCCATTCCCCTTATCAGGCCCCCGGGCGTGGCCGTGGGAAGCCTGGACTGCGATGCCTGGGCAGGGCGCCTTTCGCCGGAGGCATCTTCCGGGACGGAGGGCTTCTGCGACAGCAGCTTCTTTGAAAGGGCGATGGAGGTGAGAGGAGAATGACGATGAAGAAACGCTATGCGCTTCGGATCGCAGGGGCAGAAGTTGAAAGCGGCACGACCCTGCCGGTCCTCGATCCCTGGGACGGGTCCCGGGTGGCGGAGGTGGCTGCGGCCGGAG
>JAUWCW010000212.1 GCA_030609125.1 Candidatus Rokuibacteriota bacterium | reverse complement strand
TTGAAGACTTCGAAGAACGAATAGGTCCTGTTCTGAATGACGCTTTCGGGAGGAAGCATTCCCGGGTCGACGCCCCATTTCTTCAGCTCTTCCCATTGGTAGATATGTTCGACGTAGGGCGGTCCCGGGTCTATGGAATCGATCGGTTCCCCCTGGAAGACTCTCCTGACGACGTCGAGAGACATGGTCGCGGAGGCCCGGGTCGTCGTCACCCGTCCCCCCAGGATGTCGATATTCAGCGCATGCAGGTCCAGCCAGGAAAGCACCGGGCGATTCGACCGCTCTCCGATCCGCTGGCTGAAGTCGCGGGTGATGACCGCTTTCCCGTCGAAGTCCAGGGAGTACGTCAGGTAGTAGACAAACGAGTCGTCGGGGAGACGCCCGAGACGGTTCAGGAGCTCCTCGACATTCAGATCGTCCAGGTACTCGAATGAAACGCGATCAGCGAGGTCATCGGTATCACTGCGGAACATTGATACGAGCCGCTTGTCCATCAGGCCGTTGCCGGCGACCACGTAGACGGTCTTCATGCCGGGCAGCAGGGAAAGGGCGTGCTCTATGTTCTTCCTGAATTCAAAGGCGAACGGAAGCACCACCGAGCCGGGAACTTCGTCGAGACCCGACGGGGTCGGGAGGACGAATATCTTCGGGATTCCGGGAAAGAGCTCGTTCTCGAGGATGAATCGTATGGCCGAGGCGAACGTGACGATGATGACGTCCGGTGGAGAGTCCGCATACTTGTGCCCCAGCTGCTCTTTCACGATTTCCAGGTAGTCTGCGTCCTTGAACTGGAGCAGGTCCAGATTTTCCATGTCCAGGATCGCAAGAGAAAGGCCGCTCTCCTGCAGCGCCTCGGTGAAATAGCGGTTGAAGAGGACGTTCCAGGGCCTCTTGACCTTCAGGGTGTGGAGGACGAGGACCTTTTTCCCGCGGGGTTGGGCTTCCTGTATTGCGGAAGTGCCCGTCTCCTGCGCCGTCCTGTCAGCCTGCCCGACCGTGGCGACTGTCGCGGCCTTTTCTTCAGTGAGGGTCCTGGAGCAGACATGGCCGGGAACACACGCAAGGAGTGCGGCCAGGAGCAGGAGAATCACTTTATTCGGCGGTTCCATCATCAATCAGGCTGGCCCTTCTCCTGGCTGCAGGAATTCCGACAATCAACTCCTGAACAGCGACCGATTTCTACTGCAGCGGCACGCTCGGAATGGGGAAGGTGGCGGTGAGCACCAACGCATTCCCCTCCAGCGTGCTGCGTGCCCCGAATTCCCAGAGGTAGCGGGCGTTGATAAAGCCGTAGAGCTTCTTCTTCGTCGCGATGGGGATGGTGAGCTCGGGGCCAAGACCATACACCCTGTGCTTTCCCAGGCCCCGGCCGCCGGGCAGCTCGATACCGAGCCCCAGGTCGTCGTCCGACAGCTTCCACTGGGCGTAGTAGGCGGCGCCCACGTTGACGGCGCCCTCCATGAAGGATTTTCCGAGACCGCCTTCGAGGGTCAGGATATTTCCTACCTTGATGTCCGTATCTTCCTTCTCGGTGTGGGTCTCGAAGAAGGCAGTGGTGGCGAAGTGCCAGCTTTTCGCCGCGTCCAGGTAGACCGTCGTGCCGGCGAAGAGCTCGAAGCTCCACATCCCGAGGCCCAGGTTGTCCGAGCCTCCCGGTTCGTATTTACCCGTCGGCGCAAAAACTCCCAGGCCGGCGATGAAATCGGCCCGGTCCCTGTGCCATCCGAGGTTGACGGGCTGGAAGTAGAGGTCAGTGAAGCCGGTGTCGACGCTCTCATCCAGGTCAAGGATGGGAATTTCCAGGGTGTTGTCGGTGAAGGCGGGGAAGATCTGGAAGCTGTAATAGGCGCCGAGGATCTTGAAGTCACTCACCCAGACGAGGCCGAGAACGTAGGCGTTCACATCCAGTGACCCGCGCTCCTCGGGGTCAAGACGAACGGTATCCCCGTTTCGGTTCTTGACGCTGTCGCCGTCGTAGCGGTAGTACATCGGGGCGACGACATAGACACCGGGTGGCGCCTGGCTTCCGGACTGAAGACCGAAGTCGCCCTTCGTATTGTGCCCGGCGTATTGAGCATGGGCCAGACCCGAATTCAGGATTGTGACTGCGCCCAGAAGAGCGACAGCAAGGAAGACTCTTCCCTTCATGTAGTTACCCCCCCTTCTTTGTGTCGAACCCTCCACTCAGGGTTGCGGGTATCAGCCTATATGCTGATGATAGATAATTGTAGGGTATCAAGAAGATTTGGCAACTCTCCCTTCTCCACTTCCCGTGAAGTCCGGACAGGCAAGGACAGAGCACCGAAATATGAGAAACCATTGTCTTTCGTGCGAGGGGTTACAGAATGGTTCCTCAAATACGCATTATGGGAACCAACCCGATGCCGATCTCCCGCCCAAAAAGCCCTCGGATCATTGACGAGAGGCTGTGAAAATACCTGGCCCTCAGGGGGCCACATTTACAGCCCATAACCAATTGAAAAGAAAGGCAGAAAAAAATCGTCCGGAAAGGGGTTTTGTAACTTTTTGTTTATAAAAGGAAAAATTGGTGGAGGAGACAGGAGTCGAACCCGTGTCCCGAAACCTTCGACCAAAATATCTACATCTCACAGAGCATTCCTTTTCGAATGACGTGCTGACCTTCCCCGACTCACCGAAAGGGTTCGATCCCTTGCCCCTAACCCTCGAGAAGATCCACAAGCGTTTCTTGCGAAACTTCTCACGGGCGGTGAAGGATACGGACAAGCCCCTGTCCAACCGACTGGACAGGAAAAGATAGCCTGTTTCGAACCCGTTGTCTCTGGAAAACTGCTACTCAGGTGCCGGAGATCTGGTGCCTATCTGGTGCCTAACTCAACGCATATTGGACTGAAATCAACACCACTCGAGGCAACTAAACTCAACTCCAATGATCGCAGGTATCTACCCGGCAAATAAGGGAATTTCTTGGCAACAGAAGGGCTTAGGAGGGGGGCTTTCTGCCCCCCTCCATTTGGATTCGTAGTCCGTCGCTCTATCCAGCTGAGCTAAGGGCGCTTCTTTTTCCTGTTACTCTGCCGGTATCGCCCGGGACAGCCGGACCGTGTACCGGGGATCCTCAAAAGAATGCATCCCCGGGAAGTCCCGGAAGGACCATCCCGTGAAAAGCACCTGCTCGCCTTCGGAGACCTCGATCTTGGCGGCGGGGTTCACGTCGTCAAGAGACTTGGTCGTGATCGTGTCGGCACCCATGGAAAAGTCCGGGACAAAGCCGAGGAGCATGATCTTGAGGGGTGTTCCCTCGACCATGGCTTCTCCGCCGAGGGGAATCTCCACTTTGAAGGTTTGCCCGCCCTCCTCTTTCTTCTCCTCCACGGTGATCTCCACCGCTGCCCAGCGCGAGCTGACGTCGCTGTCCACGACCTTCCGCACCGGAGCCGGGGCCGAAGGCGCTTCCCCCTGGGGAGGAAGGCTCTGCGGCACCGGCAGCTCGGTCTGCGGGCCGGGGACTTCCGGTTTTTCCTCCACCACCCCGGCCTTCTTGCAGCCGAAAAGCAACAGGGTTCCGGCCACACAGATCAGCGCGATCACTGTAGTAAGTTTTTTCAAGGTATTTCCCCCTTTCATTCGGCCATCTTCATGGCTCTCTCAATATATGGCGGAGAGGCAGGGATTCGAACCCTGGAACCCGGTTTCCCAAGTTAACCGCTTAGCAGGCGGTTGCCTTCAGCCAGCTCGGCCACCTCTCCGGACAGACCCGAAATAAAATAAGGCCAATCGCTCTCTATGACAACCCCTTTCTTGCATGTGGTCCGAAATGGCGGAGGGAGTAGGATTCGAACCCACGGCCCCGCTCATCACGGGACAACGGTTTTCAAGACCGCCGCCTTCAACCACTCGGCCATCCCTCCAGAGTGCCGGCACCTTTCCGGATTTCCTCAGTTTATAAGACCGGCGCCGGCCTTCTTTTGTTTCATTCCCGGCTTCGAAGCACCTCCACCCCTCGCATGTAGGGAACGAGTTCGCCCGGGACGGTGACCGACCCGTCCTCGCACTGGAAGTTCTCCAGGATGGCCGCCACTGTTCTTCCGACGGCAAGGCCCGACCCGTTGAGGGTATGAACAAAGCGCGGCTTCGCTTTCGGCTCCGGCCGGTAGCGGATCTCTGCCCGCCGGGCCTGATAGTCGAGAAAATTGCTGCACGAGGAGATCTCCCGGTACCGCTCCTGTCCGGGCATCCAGACCTCGATGTCGTAGGTCTTGGCCGAGGAAAAGCCCAGGTCCCCCGCGCAGAGAACGACAACCCGGTAGGGGAGGCCGAGGCGGATGAGCACGTCTTCGGCGTCGGCGACGAGCGATTCGAGCTCTTCGAAGGAGCTCTCGGGCTCCACGAACTTCACCATCTCCACCTTGTTGAACTGGTGCTGCCGGATGAGGCC
>JAUWCW010000136.1 GCA_030609125.1 Candidatus Rokuibacteriota bacterium | reverse complement strand
TTTTGCCTCGTCGTGTGCTCTGTCCTTCTACCGGCCAGGATTCAGGCAGGCGAGGAGCTCGACGGGCTCCTCTACCGCCTGCAGCAGGAGAGCCCCTTCGTGAAGTTCAAGGTCATCGAGCAGATCGGCGATCTGGGCACTCCGGAGGCGATTGACGCCCTGATCTCCCTCTTCAACGACGAGGAGTTGAGGTGGATGGCCGTACGCCAGCTCTCCATGTTCAGGACCGCCGCCGTTCCGGCTCTTCTGGAGGCACTCCGGAGCGACAACGATGACACTGTCCGCTTCGCAGCCTACACGCTGGGCGACATCAAGTCCCCCGCTGCCGTCGCGCCCCTCATCGGCCTTCTCGACAACCCCAACGCCGAGGTGCGGCAGAACGCGGTCTTCGCCCTGGGAATGATCAGGAGCGAGGCGGCCACGGACCACCTGATCCGGGCCCTGAACGATGATGACAGCGTGGTCCGCGGGTACGCGGCCACAGCCCTCGGCGAGATCGGTGACCCGAGGGCCAAGGAGGCGCTCCTGGAGGCGCTCCGGCGGGAGGACGCCTCGGTTGTCAACATGGCCTCATCCCTCATGGACCTGGGCAGCGAAGAGGTGGTGGAGATCCTCATCGACAAACTCCGGGACCCGAATCCGAAAAACCGGCTCTACGCCATCTACGCCCTGGGAAGAATCAACGACCCCAAGGAGATCGAGCCTCTCATCACGGTCCTTTCCAGCGATGAGATCGGCTGGCTGGCGGCCAAGGCCCTGGTCAACATCGGCGATCCTGCGGTCTCCCCCCTGCTGGAGTCGCTCTTTTCCGAGGACCGGAACGTGCGGCTCTACGCCACTTTCGCCCTCGGCGAAATCGGGGACAGCCGCGCCGGACGGGGCCTTCTGCGGATGTTCAGGGACAAGGACCCCCTCGTCAGGAACACCGCCGCCGAGGCGATCGTGGCACTCGGGGCCATGGAGCTCATCCCCGCCGTCTCCAGGGAGCTGTCCAGTCCCGATCCCGCGGTGCGGCAGAAAGCGGTGGAAGTGCTGGGCCATCTCGGGGGCTCTTCCCTGGCGGAAACCATAACCTCCTACCTCCATGACGAGGATGTGGATGTCGTCAAGAGCGCCATCCTCGCCCTCGGCAACATCGGCTCCGAGAGAGCGTGCCGGCCCCTGGCGTCACTTCTCGACTCCTCTCGCCGCGACGTTCAGGACGCGCTGCGCACGGCCTTTATCCGGATAGGCGAGCCGGCGGCGCCCTGTCTGATCGACGTTCTTCATAACAGGGGGACCCGCCGGGAGGCCAGGGCAATCTATATCCTCGGCAAGCTCAAGTCCGCCGAGGCCGTCCCGGACCTCATTGGCTACCTCAGCCATCCCGAGCCCACCTTCCGGCGGGTGGCCACGGTGGCCCTCACCGAAATCGGAGACCCCCGGGTCGAGGAGCATTTCGTCAACCTCCTGAACGACACCGATCCCACTCTGCGCATGTACGCCTCGGTGGGCCTGATGAATATCGGAGGAAGACTCGCCATCAAGCTCCTCCTCGCCTCCCTGGGCAATCCGGACACGCAGTGGCTGGCGGTGAAGATCCTGGACAAGATCGGTGAGCGCGACATAGACACTCTGGTCGATGCGCTCCAGGACGAGAAGACCCGCTGGTACGCCCAGCAGGCGCTGGTTGAACTGGACGGGGCGATCATCCCCGAAATGCAGGAGAGACTCAAGAGCGACGACCCCCTGATGCGGGAGACCATCGCCATGATCCTCGGCGAGGCCCGGGATCGAAGGGCCGTCGAGCCGCTCCTGGAGGCTTTGCGCGACGACGAGCACTTCGTGTCGACCTCCGCCGCCTCACTGGTGCAGATCGGGGACCCCGCCTCCGTTCCGCCGCTGATCGACATGCTCTCCACCGGCAGCGAGCAGATCCGGCTCTATGCCGCCTACGCCCTGGGGGGGCTGAACGACCAGCGTGCCGTCGATCCTCTCATCGAGCTGCTTGCCGACCCGAACAGCAACATCCGCGGAGTGGCGGCACATTCCCTCGGCGAACTCGGCTCACGGCGCGCCACAGGCCCCATCCTGGGACTGCTGGAGGACCCCTCGGAAAACGTCAGGCTCACCGCCGTCCACGCCCTCGGCAAGCTTCACGACTGGCGGGCGGTCAACCCCCTCAGGGAGCTGACGCGGAAAGACTCAAGCCGGAAGGTGCGCGGGGCGGCGAGGGAAGTCCTGAACGCCTACGAAAACATCACGGGACGCTAGGCAGGCTCTTCAGACGGGCTTCTTGGCGGCCTGCCAGATCCGTTCCATCTGCTCCAGCGTGGCCTTGTCGGGCGTGAGACCCAGAGACCTGAGCTCCTCTTCAACCTTCCGGAAGCGCTTTTCAAATTTAATGTTGGCCTTTCGCAGGGCCTCTTCACCGTTGGCCCCCGCCAGGCGGGCGACGTTGACAACGGCGAAGAGCAGGTCCCCCAGTTCCTCCTCGACCCTCTCCGGGGGCTCCCCGGCGAGGGCCTCCTTCACCTCTTCGAACTCTTCCCGCACCTTGCGGACCGCACCCTCCGGGCTCTCCCAGTCGAAGCCCACCCGCGCCACCTTGTCCTGGATGCGCTGGGCCCTCAACAGGGCCGGCAGGCGGTGGTCGACACCCTCGGTGACGGACCTCCGGGGATTCTCGGCACGCTTGATCTTCTCCCAGCTGTCGAGGACAGCGGCGGAGTCCCGGGCGTCGGCATCGCCGAAGACGTGGGGGTGGCGGCGCGTCATCTTCTCCACGATGGCTCCGATGACGTCGCTCATGTCGAAAGTCCCCTCCTCCTCGGCGATCCGGGCCTGGAAGACGACCTGCAGGAGCAGGTCCCCCAGTTCGGAGCAGAGCTCCTCCCGGTCCTCCTTCTCGATGGCGGCTATGACCTCATACGCCTCCTCGAGGATGTACGGTTTGAGTGTCGAGGGCGTCTGCTCCCTGTCCCAGGGGCACCCGTCCTCACTCCGCAGGCGCGCCATGAGGGCGACGAGGGCGGCAAATTCCCGCTTGCTTGCTTCCGTCTTGTCGGTCACGTCTGTCGGCCCGAAACCGGGGATGTCTCCCGGTCGGCCCTCCTTTCCTCTTCCGGATTATACCGCCAAGTATTGCATAAATGGCCTGCAACTGCGTTGGGCTTGTCGCCCTGTCCTGCGGTCCGCCTGAGGCGGACCTCGGCCATTGCGCCTGCTCCCGCCTTGTCTCGGCTCATTTCTACAACACTTGGGACCCTCTCCAATAACCCATGAAAGATCGAAAAGGGGTCTGTTTATGCCCCCTCGCGCCCTCCCGATCGAGCCCTGACTGGGAACTTGACTCCGGGTGGATAGGAAGGATATTATCCTTCCTAAAACAAGATATTCGGCCTGATTCACGGGAGGACGCAATGGCGGAAGAAAGAAAAGACACGGACGACCCGTCGGGGTTCAAGGTAACCGACAAGCGCCACTTCACAAGCGAGGGGGATGTCGTCCCCGAGAACGGAGAATCACCCGCCGAGGCGGAGCCTTCAACCGGGACCGCCCCGGAGGCCGCGGCACCCGAACCCGAAAAGACGGCGCCTGAAACACCGGCTGCGGAAGAGCCGGCCCCGGGGCCGGCCCCAGGCGGCGAAGGCGAAAAAGTGGACTTCACCCACCTCGTCATGAGCCTTGCCGGGACGGCCTTCCACTCCCTGGGAATGCCCGATCCCGTGACAAAGCAGAAGGGAACGGTCAATCTTCCGGCGGCGAGCCAGATGATTGACCTGCTGGTCGTTCTCGAGGGGAAGACAAAGGGCAACCTGAGCTCCCAGGAGGATCAGATCCTCAAGGGAATTCTCACCGAACTGAAGGGGCTCTACGTTCAGGCCAGCGGCTTCGCCCGCTAGCCCGGATATTTCATGAACTTCGTTGCGAGAGCGTGGAGATTACGTAAGATCAAGGGCTTTGCGCAGTTGAGCGGGTGAAGCTGTGCTGCAGCACAGCAAGGTCGTGAGACAAGAAAAGTCCTTGAGATTGCGTGATATCCGCGCTCGCAGCAGATGGCTCATGAAATTTCCGGGCTAGCCCGGTTTGTCGCTCTTGCGCTTCTTCTCCGGCCAGTCGCAGGTGCGGTTCTCATAGAACTCCTTGATGACCCGGACGACATCGTCCACCTCGTCAACCACGGTGAAAAGGTCCAGATCCTCCGGGGAAATACGTTCCTCGGCCAGGAGCGTTTCCTTTATCCAGCCGAGCAGGCCGCCCCAGTACTTCGAGTCGAAGAGAACGACCGGGAACGGCTCGATCTTCTCCGTCTGGATGAGCGTGATGGCCTCAAACAGCTCGTCCAGGGTGCCGAACCCTCCGGGCATGATCACGAACCCGAACGCGTACTTGATGAACATCACCTTGCGGACAAAGAAGTAGCGGAAGTTGAGGCGCCGGTTGGCGTACCGGTTCGCCTCCTGCTCGAAGGGAAGGTCGATGTTCAGCCCCACGGACACTCCGCCCGCCTCGGCGGCCCCCTTGTTGGCCGCTTCCATCACCCCCCCTCCGCCGCCGGTGATGATGGAGAAGTCCTCTTTCACCAGGCGCGCGGCGATCTCCTCGGTCTTGCGATAGATCGCGTGGTCCCGGCCGCAGCGGGCTGACCCGAAGATGGACACCGCCGGGGTGCAGTCCTTGAGATCCTCGAAGCCTTCGACGAACTCCGCCATAATGCGGAACATGCGCCAGGTGTCCTGGTGGGTAAAGTCGCGCGATATCGGATATTTCCTCTTCTGATTTGTCATAGACGGTATTCTGCCAGCATGCGGCGCGCTGTCAAGAGAGTGATTAGTCGAGCGATCAGTCGAGGAGGTCGACGATGCCCGGCGCCATGCCGATGTAGTCGGCGGGACTCAACTCGAGGAGGCGCTCCTTGTCTTTTTTCGGGAGGTTCAGGCCGTTGACAAAGGCCCGGATCGTCTCCCGGTCGATGGCGTGGCCCCGGGTAAGCTCCTTGAGCTTCTCGTAGGGCTTGTCGATGCCGGCCTTTCTCATCACCGTCTGGATCGGCTCGGCAAGAACTTCCCAGGACGCGTCCAGGTCCGCCGCCAGCTTCTGTTCATTGAGCCGGAGTTTCCCGAGCCCCTTCAGGGTCGAGCGGCAGGCGATCATGCTGTAGCCGAAGCCGACTCCCATGTTGCGCAGGACCGTCGAGTCCGTCAGGTCGCGCTGCAGCCGTGAGATGGGCAGCGTGCGCGCCAGGTGGCCCAGGACGGCGTTGGCCAGGCCGCAGTTGCCCTCGGAGTTCTCAAAGTCAATGGGGTTGACCTTGTGGGGCATGGTGGATGAGCCGACCTCGCCCCTGGCGGTTTCCTGGCCGAACCAGCCGGAGGAGATGTAGGACCAGATGTCACGGTTGAGGTCCGTCAGCACAGTGTTCCACCGCACCAGAGCGTCGAAGAGCTCCGCCATGTAGTCGTGGGGCTCGATCTGGGTGGTGACGGGATTCTGTTTCAGCCCCAGTTCCCCTTCGATAACACCCCTGGCAAGGGCGGGCCAGTCAACCTTCGGGTACGCCGCGAGGTGGGCGTTGAAGTTGCCCACCGCGCCGTTGAGCTTGCCCATGATCTCCACGGCCCCCGCCGCCGCGCTCTGTCTTTCCAGTCGGACCGCGAAGACCGCCAGCTCTTTGCCGACGGTCGTGGGCGAGGCCGCCTGTCCGTGGGTGCGCGCCAGCATCGGCACGTCCCTGAATTCGCGGGCAAGCGCTTTGAGCTTGCCGATGATCTCTCCCTGCAGCGGCATCAGCGCCTCCAGGCCGTCCTTGAGCATCAGGGCGTGGGCAAGGTTGTTGATGTCCTCGGAGGTGCAGGCAAAGTGCAGAAACTCGGAGATGTCCTCCAGGGAAGTGC
>JAUWCW010000325.1 GCA_030609125.1 Candidatus Rokuibacteriota bacterium | reverse complement strand
AGCGCCGGCCGCAGGACCGCGGCGGCAAGCTCCTTCCAGCAGGTGCGGTCCCGGAAGAAGCGGGAGACGGTGACCAGCATGCGGTCCGCCAGCCCGGCTGATTCTTCGGGGTGGTTCTCCAGGTGTTTCAGGTAGGAGGGGAAATCCTCCAGGTCCAACTCCCGCATCCGGTCCAGGACGCGGTGGCGCGCCGCGCGCCGCCGGTATTTTCTCCACTGCAGGTCGAGGGGAGGGCAGGCCTGGCGCAGGAAGCCGTCGAAATCCATTGTTCTCCCCGGGCCGAAGTCACTCCCCCATGATCTGAACGACCACCGAGCGGCTGCGCGCCTTGTTGTCGAAGTCAAGAAGGACGATCTGCTGCCAGGTGCCGAGCATGAGCCTTCCGTCCCGGAAGGGTACCGTCAGCGAAGGGCCCACCAGGGCGGCCCTCACGTGGGAAAAGCCGTTGCCGTCCCCCCAGGTGGCGTCGTGATGGTAGGTCTTGCCCATGGGCGCGACCTTCTCCAGCGCTTCCGGAATGTCCTTCACCAGTCCCGGCTCGTACTCGAGGGTGGTCACGCCCCCGGTGGAGCCCGTGACGAAGACCGTGGCGGTGCCGCTGCCCAGGCCGCTCTCTTTTACCAGGTTGCTCACGTCACCGGTGATGTCGTGGATGTCGTTGAATCCGGCGGTCCTTCTCTCTATCGTTCCGGTTATGACGGCCATCGCTTCCCCCCTGGAATTGTACAACCCGCGCCCGCACTTCTCCCCCCAATGATAACCCGAAAGCGGAGGGGAGAAGAAATCCGGGATCAGCCGGGCACAAAAAGAAAAAGGCGCCCGGGGCCGACCATTTCAGTCGGCCCTGTCAATACGGCGCCCTGCCTTCCCGTCCCGAAGGACCCCTGTCCAGGGAGCGGTAGTCCCAGTACCCGGCGGCATAGCCCCGGGACGTCGATCGTCCGGGGACCCAGAACCTGGTCACCGGGGGACCGTGGCCGTAGCCGCGGTTGTACCCGCGCCTGTAACCCCTGTCGTAGCCGCGGTTGTAGCCCCTTCTGTAGGGCTGCCCGTAGTACCGGTCAGGGCGCCCGTAGTAGGGGCCGGGCCGGCCGTAGTATCCGCCGTAGCCGGGCCGGTTGTAGTAGCTCCGCCCGCCGTAATGGCGGCCGTACCCGTGGCGGCCCGCAGGTCCGGAGCCGATGAAGAAGGAGAAGCCGGGAGTGGCGTTGCCGATGAAGAACGACGGTCCCCCGTACCCGGAGGAAACCCCGAAGCCCCCGGTACTGAAGAATAATCCTCCGCCTCCGTGCCGCCCTCCCGCCTCGGCTGTCGCGACCGGCGCCGCCAAGATGGCCAGGAAAAGTGCTGCGATGGCAAGAACAGCTATTCGTTTCATCACACTCACCCCTCTCTATAAGCTTAGATGACGGAAAGGGGTAGGAAATTCCCATTCCGGGTGGAGCGAGGGATCTGACGTGTCCTCAGGGCATGCCGCTGTTGACCGGCGGGGAGCCTGTCAATCCGGGCGGGGCCTACAGTCCCAGCTCACCTGCCGTGCCCTGCATGGCCTTGACGCCGATGTCGAGAAAGTCCCTGACGCCGAGACCGATCTGCTCGGCCCGCCTGATGTCCTCGCGGTCGACGTTGCGGGCGAAGGAGGTCTCCTTCATCCGCTTCACGACCGACTTGGTCTTCACGTCCGCGAGCTTCTTCGACGGCAGGATGAGGGCCATGGCGGCGATGAGGCCCGTGGCGCTCTCGGCGGCGGCCAGGGCCACCCCGAAGGGCGCGGTGCGCTCGATGCCGAGGTTGTCGGCGTTGTGGGAGCGGATCGCCTCGATCATCTCCTCCGGGTAGCCTTCTTCGCGGAGGATGCCGGCCGTGACGTCTCCGTGGCGGGCCATGTCGTCTTTCGTCTCGTTGTAGTCGAGGTCGTGCAGAAGCCCGGCGGCCCCCCACAGGTCGGGATCGGCGTCGAAGCGGGGGGCGAGGGCGCGCATGATCGCCTCCGTGGCGAGGCAGTGCTTTTTCAGATTGTCCGCCGGGACGTGCCGGTTGAGCAGCTCACGTGCGCGCGCCAGGAGTCTCTCGTCCATCGGTCCCTCTCACTTGCGGATGCGAAAGCGGATGATGCCGTCCTCTTCCGTCACCTCCAGGAGGGTAAAGCCCGCTCGCTCGCAGAGCTTGGGTATGGCCTTGCGCATGGCTTCGTCCGTCGCCTCGACGCGGAGGACCTCCCCCTTGGCCATGGTCTTGATGGTGCTCATGGTCACGATCAGGGCGCTCGGACAGATTTCCCGGCGAAGATCGAGGTGCTTGTCGGTCATGGCGCTATTTCTCCCCGGGGGAAAGTATACACGATCAGCCCGCCCGCGGGTTACTCGGCGGCGGGATCGGCGCTGGCCAGGAAGGTGCCGGGGGGCGTTGAGAGCTCGCCCGTGAGCCACTCCCGGTAGCGGGCGAACTCCGCCAGGCGGCTCTCGGGGAGCGGCTTGCCGGGGGGGAACTTCTCCCTCAGCGGGTTGGCCCAGCGGCCGTGTTTTTTCATGCGGTAGTCCAGGTGCGGCCCCGTGGAGCGGCCCGAGGAGCCGACGTAGCCGATGACCTGCTTCTGCCGCACCTTCGTTCCCTTGCGGATTCCCCTGGCGAAGCGCGAAAGGTGCAGGTAGTAGGTGGTGTAGCCGTTCGGGTGGCGAATGACGACCTTCCGGCCGTTGGTGCTGTCGCGGCTCGTTGAGACGACGGTGCCCTCCGCGGGGGCCCAGACGGGCGTGCCCGCCGGGGCGGCGTAGTCGACTCCCAGGTGCGGCTGGACCCGCTTCAGGATGGGGTGCAGACGGCGGCGGCTGTAGCCCGAGCTGATCCGGGAGTACGACACGGGAGCGCGCAGGAAGGTCTTGCGCAGGGACTCGCCCGCCGGCGTGTAGTAGTCGCCCCCGTCCTCGGGGTGGGGGAAGAAGAAGGCCTGGTGAAGCTCCTCGCGGTCCCGGTACTCGGCGCCGAGGGTGCGGCCGTAGGCGAGAAAGGACCCGTCGC
>JAUWCW010000030.1 GCA_030609125.1 Candidatus Rokuibacteriota bacterium | reverse complement strand
TCGACGGTGACGCTCACCTCCGGGTTGATGACGTACTCGAGGCCGCCGCCCCCGTTGAGACCGAGGTCGCTCCCGTCGGCGCCCGGCACGGAGACGGACCCGAAGTCGGTGTCGAAGGCGAGGTCGAGATCCCAGATGTAGTAGCCGGCGCCGCCCTGGGCGTAGATGCGCCACTTGGGGGAGAGGGGAAGCGAGAACTTCAGGTCCGCCGCCAGCTCGTTGATGGTAAAATCCCCGATCAGGTTGTTCCCGTCTATCGGGCTCGGCGCCACGAGGCCCGCAAACCGCTGGAAGTCGGAGGAGATCCCGTGAACGTGCCTGCCGTAGCGGGCCAGGATCGAGAACCCGGGCTTGAAGTCGTACTCGAGGTAGATGTTCCAGGCGAAAGCCGTCTGGACCGCGTCCCCGAAGTCGCCGGTCCCTTCCGCTATGCCGCCCCTGACTCCCAGGTCCCAGTTCCACGCCCTGGCGGAATCGACGGACCCCATTCCGAAGAGCAAAATCGCCGCTACGGCAACAACCAGTAGTTTTTTCACAGCCCTATCCCTCCCCTTGAAACCCCTCTTTATCCCATGATGCACGGTGAGTGCCTTGAAACCGATGAAGCCCCCGAAACGATTTTCTTTTACTGGAGTGCCGTGGGGTTGTCAAGGGAAGAGGGCCGTCATCCAAAGATAGGTGTTGACACTGCAGGGTCCACGCTATATCTGTTTCCCTGTGATGATCCACGGAAAGACCTCCCTCGCCGAGACCTTCGCCTCTTTCGTCGAAAGCCTCCCCCGGCATCTCGCCCTCCAGGGCGCCGTGCCGGCGGTGCGCCCTTTTCTCGCCGCCCGCCTCGCCCTGCGGCTCGGCTCGCCGCTCCTGGTGGTCACCGCCTCATCAGCGGAAGCGGAGCAGTTTCAGGAGGAGCTGAAGTTCTTTCTCCCCCCGGAGGAGACGGTCCTGCACTTTCCCTCCTGGGAGGTCCTCCCCTTCGAGCCGCTCTCTCCGTCCCCAGAAATATCGGCGGCGAGGATCACCGCTCTCGATGAACTGCTGCGGGCTCCGGCACCGGTGGTGGTGGCCCCCCTGGAGGCTGTCCTCCAGCACCTCGTCCCGAAGGGAACCTTCGCTGTCGCCGGCCTGGATCTGCGGCTCGGGGAGAATCTCAGCTGGCCCGGCTTTTTCCGGCGCCTCTCCGAGGGCGGCTATCGGAGAGCGGAGCGGGTTGAGCTTCCGGGGGAATTCTCCCGCCGCGGCGGCATCCTCGACTTCTTCCCTCCCTCCCAGTCGTCTCCGGTCCGGGTCGAGCTCTTCGGCGACGAGATAGAGTCGCTGCGCCTCTTCGACCCGGAGACCCAGCGCAACGAGGGCGACCGGGAGAGGGTTCGCGTCCTGCCGGCGAGGGAGATCCTTCTCGACACCGCGGCCCTCCGGGTCCTGAAGAAGCACCTCCCCGCCCCGGAGGAAGCAGGCGGCGACCCGCTGGAGGAGGCCCTGCGCATACCAGGGCTGGAGCACTACCAGGCGCTTCTTCTGCACTCGCGCCAGACAATTCTCGATTACTTTCCTTCGCCCCCCATCGTGGTCATCAGCGAGTACTCCGACCTGGAGAGCCGGGCCGAGAAGTTCCGCGGCGAAGTCCGGCAGGAGGCGGAGCGGGCAATTTTCCCCGCCTTGTATGCCCCCGAGAAGGCGTATCTCGATTTCGCGAAGTGGACCGCCGCCCTGCGCGAACACTCCACGCTCTACCTCGACTCGTTCGGGCTCTCGCCTCCCGAAACCGAAACCGTGAAGGTCGAGTCCTCGGGGGGGCGAAGCTACGTCCTTTCCGGGCAGAGCGAGGGGGCGAAGGAGAGCCCCCTGGAGGCCACCGTTCACAAGCTCAAAACCGACCAGGACCAGGTCTGCATCCTCCTCGTCGCTCGAACGCAAGAGGCCGCCCGCCGGCTCCGGGAGTTGTGCGAGGAGCACGGCCTGGGCACCAGGGAGATCGCCCCCGGGGACGTTCCCGCCCTCCTGAACAGGCCCGAAACCGGCGCGCCGCTCGTCACCTTCGGGGGCGTGGGAGAGGGCTTTCTTCTGCGGGACGAGAGGATCCTCCTCGTCTCGGAAGAGGACATCTTCGGGACCAAAGTTCGGCGGCACATTCCCCGGGGCTCGAAAGCGAAGGGCTTCATGCCCGACTTCCGCCTTCTCAAGCCGGGGGACTTTCTCGTCCACGTCGAGCATGGCATCGGCGTCTACGGCGGCCTCACCCGGATGGAGGCCGGCGGGGAGGCGGCGGATTTTCTCGTCATTTCCTACCAGGGGGGAGACAAGGTCTACGTTCCCCCCCACGGCATGGACGCCGTCCAGCGCTACGTCTCCTGGGAAGGAAACCAGCCGCGCATCGACAAGCTGGGGGGGAAGATGTGGACGGCCACGAAGCGCAAGGCGAAGAAGGCCCTCGTCACCCTGGCCCGGGAGCTGCTGCACCTCTACGCCGTCCGCCAGTCGACGCCGGGGCACGCCTTCCCTCCCGACACCCCCTGGCAGTCGGAGTTCGAGATGGGCTTCGAGTACACCGAGACGGAAGACCAGATCCGGGCGGCGGAGGAGATCAAGGCCGACATGGAGCGCCCCCACCCGATGGACCGGCTCGTCTGCGGCGACGTGGGCTTCGGCAAGACGGAGGTGGCGATGCGGGCGGCCTTCAAAGCCGTCATGGATTCGAAACAGGTGGCCATTCTCGCCCCCACCACCCTCCTGGTCCAGCAGCACCTCTCCACGTTCGCCAAACGCTTCGCTCCCTACCCGGCGCGCGTAGAGATGCTGAGCCGTTTCGTCACGCCCTCGGAGCAGAAGAAGATCGTCGCGGACCTGGCCGCGGGCTCCGTGGACATCGTCATCGGCACGCACCGGCTCCTCGGCAGGGACGTGAAGTTCCGCGACCTGGGACTGATCATCATCGACGAGGAGCAGCGCTTCGGCGTCCGTCACAAGGAGGCCCTGAAGGAGTTTCGCGAGACCGTGGACGTCCTCTCCCTCACGGCGACTCCCATCCCCCGCACCCTTTACCTTTCCCTTTCGGGGATCCGGGAGCTGTCCCAGATCGCCACGCCGCCGGAGAACCGCCTGGCCATCCGGAACACCGTCTCCCGCTTCGACAAGGAGCTGATCCGGGAGGCGGTGCTGCGCGAGGTGCGCCGGGGAGGGCAGGTCTTTTTCATCCACAACCGGGTCCAGAGCATCGGCGGCATCGGAAACTACCTCCACCGCCTCCTGCCGGAAGTGCGCATCGGCATAGCCCACGGCCAGATGGGGGAAAGGGCGCTGGAGAAGGTCATGTCCCGGTTCCGCGAAGGGGAGTTCGACCTGCTGCTGTGCACCACCATCGTCGAATCCGGCCTGGACATCCCCAACGCCAACACCATGATCATCAACCGGGCGGACGCCTTCGGTCTCTCCGGACTTTACCAGCTCCGGGGTCGCATCGGCCGCTCCCGCCACCGGGCGTACGCCTACTTTATCGTTCCCCCCGGGGGCGCCCTCTCGCCGGCCGGGCGGCGACGGATCGAGGTCATCCGCGATTTCGCCCACCTCGGGGCGGGCTTTCAGATAGCCGTCTACGACCTGGAGATCAGGGGGGCGGGAAGCGTCCTCGGCTATCGCCAGTCGGGACACATAGCGGCGGTGGGTTTTGATCTCTACACCAGGCTTCTGCAGGAGACGATTCGCGAGCTCCAGGGTGAGCCGGCGGAGGAGGCGCGGCCGACGAAAATAACTCTCACCCTCTCCACCTTCATCCACGAGGAATACGTGGAAGAGATCAACCAGCGCCTCACCTTCTACAAGAAGATCGCCGACGCGTCGTCGGAGGACGACCTGGAGGAGATCGCCGACGAGCTTCGGGAGCGCTTCGGGCCCCTGCCGGAGCCCGCGCTCCATCTCCTCTGGGCAGCGAGGCTGAAGCTTCTGGGAGAGCAAGCGGACGTGAAGAACCTCGACTGGAAAAGCGGGGGGCTGGAGATCGCCTTCCACCCCCAATGCTCCGTGCCGCCTGAGAAAATCACCTCCCTCCTCTCCAAGGCCCCCCCGGGCAGCACCATGGCCGGGGAGGACAGGCTGCGGTGGGCGTGGAGTTCCCTCTCCCTCCCCGACCGGTTCGCCGAGGCCATCGACCTCTTGCGGAGCCTCCGATGACGTGGTAGATTCCTCCAATCGCCATGGTCCGCGCAGCACGAGTTCTTCCGCTATCGCACCCCAGTTCGGTCGCCTTCGGGCCGGCCGCGTTTCTGTGCGCCCTGCTCACCGGCCTGTCGCTCTCCCTCTCTTCCTGCTCCCTTCCCGATGAAACGGCGGCCCTCGTGAACGACAAGCCCCTGCCGACGGAGCGTCTTGATTCAGCCTACGAGGTTTTCCTCGATCAGTTCGGCGAGATGGCCCCCTCGGGGGAGGCGGAGGCCCGGCGGGTGAGGAAGGCCCTCCTCGACCGCCTTATCGACCAGGAGCTGATGATGCAGGAGGTTCACAGAAGAAACCTCCTCCCCTCGGAGGAGGAGGTTTCGGCCGAGACCAGTCGGACCCAGGGGGACCTTCAGGACGCGGAGTTCATGCGGGTCCTCGGCGAGGCGGGCCTGAGCCGCGAGGAGTGGAAGGAGAAGCTCATCCTCGACATGGCCGTCGAAAAGCTCCAGCGGCAGGTCGTCTACGACAGCGTGACGGTCTCCGGGGAGGAGATCACCGGCTACCTGGCCCTGCACCGCACCAACTTCGAGGAGTCCGAGAAGGTGCGGGCCTCGCAGATTCTCGTCCGCACCAGGGAGGAGGCCGTCGGGGCCAGAAAGCGCATCCGGGCAGGCGAATCGTTCGCGGATGTGGCCCGGGAGATATCGCTCAGCCCCGACTCCGGGAAAGGCGGCGACCTCGGCTTCTTCGCCAGGGGCCAGATGCCACCGGAGTTCGAGGCGGTGATCTTCTCCCTTCCGAAGGACAAGCTCAGCCCCGTGGTGGAGACGACCTACGGCTACCACCTCTTTCTTGTGACCGGGCGCCGCGAGGCCCGCCAGAGGAGCGAGGAAGACGTGCGCGGTGACATCCGCGACCTGCTGGCCGCCGAGAAGGGAGAGCAGGCCTTCCGGGACTGGCTGAACAGACTGCGGCAGAATGCCGACATCCGCTATAATGATAAAATTGTTCCCAAGTAGGAAAAACAGGCGTGTTCAAAACCCCCAAGGAGGGCCGAAGAAGATGATCGTGCGGGGCGGACTCTCACTCTGTGCATTTCTCACCTGGGCCGCCTTCGCCTCCGCGGAGGCCGCGGCGGTCACCATCGACGGCATAGCCGCCACGGTGAACGGCGAGATCATCACCGTCCTCGAACTGGAAAAGGCGGGCAAACCCCTTGTCGAAAAGAGCCTGCTCACTGTTCCCACGCGCGAGCGGGAGAAGGTGAAGAGGGAAACTCTCAGCTCCGTCCTCGACAAACTCATCCTCCGCGAAGTCCAACTCCAGAGGGCGCGGGAGCTCGGCCTCCGCGTCAGCGAGCAGGATCTCGACGACGCCATCGCCAACATCATGAAAAAGGGTTCCCTGACGGAGGATATGCTTGCGCGGGCCCTCGAGGCGGAGGGCCTCACGGAGGAGGGGTACCGGGAGCAGATATCAGACCAGATCCTTTTTTCCAAGCTCATGCAGCGCGAGATCCGCGCCCGCGTCGCCGTCACCCAGGAGGAGCTGGAGGCCTACTACCGGGAACACGAAGAAGAATATTTCCAGCCCGAGAAGATAAAGGTGCGGCACCTGTTCGTGAGGTCCGGTGAGGACGCCGGCGCGGAGGAAATCCAGGAGGCCCGCCGCAAGGCACTGGGCATCCTGGACGAATATCGGGGCGGGGCGGATTTCGCCGACCTGGTCCTGAAGTACTCTCCCGCCACGGTATCCGACGGCGAAACCGTCTCGGGCTGGCTGAAGCGAGGCGAGTTTCTCGAGGAGTTGGAGGAAGTCTCCTTTTCCCTCCCCGTCGGCAAGGTGAGCGAACCGATCCGGAGCCGGGCGGGCTTCCACCTCATCCAGGTGGTGGAGAGGCAGAAGGCTGCCTATCTCTCCCTCGAGACGATGACCGATTCCATAACAGGGATTCTCTCACGGGAGAAGACGGAGAGGGACTACAGGAACTGGCTCGAGCAGCTGCGGGATGAGGCGCAAGTGGACGTTCTGTATTAGTTCCCATCCCGAAGAGCCCTCCGCTTGTCATCCCGGGTGGAACGAGGGATCTGACGTGTCCGGAGATCCTTCGTCGCGGAGTTCATCCCGAGGCCAGGTCAGATACCTCACTTTGTTCGGCATGACGGGCCGAAGGGCTCCTAGTATTTTCCCTCGAAGTAGTCGTCCAGGATGCGGGCGTGGTCGAAGGCGAGGGGGTCCGGCAGATCGTCCCGGGTGAAGATTCCCGCCGCGGCGGCATCGTCCGCGGCCTGCAGCTTTCCTTTTCCGTCAGCGAGAAAAACCGTGGTGATCGTGTGCCGCCTCGGGTCGCGGGCGGGGTCGGAGTAGCTGTGGAACTGCCGCTCCAGCGTGATCTTCAAGCCCGTTTCCTCTTTCCCCTCCCTCACCGCCGCCTCTTCCAGGCTCTCGCCGATTTCGACGAACCCCCCCGGCAGGGCCCACCCCGGGGGAGGATACCTGCGGCGGATCAGGACCACGCCGCCGCCGCGGCGGATGATGAGGTCCACGGTGGGGCGGGGGTGCTTCGGCTGTCCCGCAAAGAGCGCCATGAGAAAACCCCTTCCGCGCTATTCGAGCTTGAGCATCAGCTCTTTCGAGGTGCTGTGCTCGCTCCTTTCCCGCTTGTTGAAGACCGCCGCCGTGAAGTGGTGCTCCCTGCCGGATTTGAAGACAAGGTCCGCCTCGTCCCCGGTGTCGAGGGCGCGGGCAAGCTCGACGGTCCATTGCCCGTTCTTCCATCGTCCCTTCGCTTCCACGTCGGCGACGCTCCCGGAGGGCTCACGGGGGACATAGCGATGGACCTTCTCTCCCTCGAAGGCGTCCACAACCTGGCTCTTGTAGGGAGCCGTGCCCGCATCGCGCTTGTCCCTGACCCAGACGGTCCGCTTGTTCTTCGCCTTGTAGAAGCTCGCCCCGGCCAGCCTCTCGGTGCTGACGATGAGCGTCCCGTCTTCGGCGGCGCCGACGGGGTTGGTGCGGGCCGCCCGCCAGAACCAGAGGTCCGCCTCCCTGCTCTCGCCGGAGAGCATGCAGTCACCGAGCTTCCCGTCCCGGGAGAACTGCAGCGCCAGGGCATCCTCCACTTCCTTGCCCACGCTGTACTGCTTCTCCTCCTCGGACCATACCCAGGGGTGGTGCTCGGCGTTCTCGTCCCTGTCCGGCCACTGTACGAGAAAGTAGACGCGGTCATTCTCCCAGAGGGCGGACATGGTCACCGTGAAGGTGCCCGAGGCGCCCCTGACGGTGAAGGAGTGGGGGGCGGCCTTTCCCCACGCTTTCTCGTCGGCGGCGCCGTCTATCAGGGGGGCGGCCGTCTTGTCGAGCTTTTTCGCCGAGAGATACTGTGCGGGTTCGGGCTCCAGCTTTTTCTCCGGCGGCGGCGGCCGGGACTCATTCTTTTCAGGGACAGGCTCTTTGGCGGGTTTCGCCTCTTCCCCGGGCCTGGCAGGCTCTCTGGGCTTCGGTGGGGGAGGCGGGGGCACAAACGCGGCGGCGGCCTTTTTCATCTCCTCCTCCTCCCAGGCCTGCAGGGCGGGACCGAAATCGATGGTGAGGTCGACGATGGAGTAATGATCGTTGAAGCGGTAGGCAAGGCCGAGAATGAGCGGCTCCTTCTCCACCGCCGGCCTCAGGATGCGGAGCATGCCGTCGATGTCCTCCCTGGCGGCCGCCATCCGGTAGAGCGCCATTTTTTCCAGGGTCAGGTGAAAGTGCACCGGCAGGTCGTCGGCGGCCATGACCGTGTACTCCAGCGTTATGTGGCCGCCCGAGCGCAGGATCCTTACGTCCGCCACGTCGGGGCTGAGCCCCCTGAGGCGGTCGATGATCTCCGGCGTCATCTCCCCCTCGTTGTCGCGGGCCATATTGTAGAGCAGTTCCTTGGTGAAAGAGAGGGAAACCTTTTTTTCCTGGGCGGGAGCACGGGAGGGCGCTCCCAGGTGGGCCGCCACCGCCAGAAGGAGGCAGGTCCCGATGAGCTGGACAATGCCGGGAAGAGAGAAATTCCTCAGACTGCCTTTCAGTTCCAAGATCCGTACCCCGGCGTCAAACCGATTCCAGGGGGCGCATGCCCCCACCCACCGCCCAAGACACCTGCAGCGACCAAGAAAAATCCTTTAATATGAACAAGTTGTTAAGCAGATAATCATAAGAAAACCACGCATGGCTTGTCAACATCTTTCAGGAGGGGATTTCGGCGCTCGGAAGATCGCACCCCGCGTCCGCCAGGAGCTCCCGAAGCTCGTCCAGGGGGAGGCCGATCACGTTCGAAAGGGAGCCTTCCACCCGGGATACAAATCTCCCTCCCAGCCCCTGAACGGCGTACGAGCCGGCTTTGTCGAGGGGCTCGCCGGTATCGACGTACCGGGCTATCTCCCCGGGGTCGATCTCCGACATGGTCACGCTGCTGCGGACGACCCGCGTCGACCCCGTCCCCGAGGACGCGTCGGCCACCGTCACCCCCGTGTAGACCCGGTGGGTCCTCCCCGAAAGCTCCCCCAGCATGCGGCGGGCGTCGGCCTTGTCCCGCGGCTTGCCGATGATCCGCCCGTCGAGAACGACGACGGTGTCGGCGGCGATCACCAGGCCCTCCCCGTGCCGGCCCGCCACCTCTTCGGCTTTCCCGGCGGCCAGCCGACCCACGTGGGTCCGGGGGTCTTCGCCGGGAAGGAGGCTCTCGTCGACGTCGGGGACATCGACGTCAAAGGCGAGCCCGAAGCGCGCGAGGAGCTCCTTTCGACGGGGGGAAGAGGAGGCGAGTATCAGCTTCACGCCTGCTTCCCCCCGAGCATCTCGAAGTACGATCTTCTGCGGACGAGCAGCAGGTTGGCTAAAAGACCCGTCGCCGTGCCGGCCAGAACGGCGGGAAGCAGCACCCACGGCAGCAGGTAGAGGACCTCCCAGGTCCTGACCAGGACGAACCTCAGAATGATGACCTGCGCCAGGCCGTGGGTGAAGGCGCCGGCGACGCTCATTCCGAGGGGAGAATACAGGCGCCACACACCCGGAGCCATGAGAGCCATGACGGCCGTCCCCGCCAGCCCGCCCCCGAGGCTCAGGAGGAAGGAGGGGCTGAGGAAGCCGCCGAAGAGGAGGGAGGCGATGATGACCCGCATCACGGTCACGAGAAACCCCTCCCTCCACCCGCAGCTGATGATGGCCACGAGGGTCAGCAGGTTCGCCAGGCCGAGACGGATCCAGGGAAGGGGCGAGGGGAAGAAGGACTCCAGGATATTCAGCGCCACCGCCAGTGCGACGAGTATCCCCAGGAAGGCCGTCTTGCGGAGCTGCATCACCAGCCGCACGTTCGTCACCTGCTGAGGGCGTCGACCGACCCGGGAGGCCTTCCCGGAAGGCGGACCGTCACCTCGTTGGGAAGACAGACAAGCATCTCCCCCGCCGCACCGATCCAGCCCGCCCGCTGACAGATCTTCAGGGGACAGGGTGAGGAGAGGATCCGCACCTGCCGGTCGCGGATTTCAATCCGGGTCGTGCCGAGAGGCCCCGAGACCTCCCGGACGCCGCTCTCGCCGCGCCCGACGGTCAGGACCTTCTCTCCCGAGACCTCCACCTCGACCGTCTCGGCCTTGCCCCTCGCCCCGCCGAGGCTGAAGAAGGAGAGGCTCAGGAGGGTGAAGAAGACCAGCACCGCCGCGTCCCCGAGAAGGAGCCGCCTTCCGCCCGGCCCCCAGAGCGCGGTTATCCGCGACGATCTCACTGTCGCAGCTTTTCCCGGTCCGTCCAGAGGAGCTGCCCCGCCGCGTCGACGATAACGCCCTCGACACCGGGGAGGTCGCGGAGAAACCCGAGCCCCTCCACGGGGCCGAGGACGAAAGCCGCCGTCGCGTACGCATCGGCGTCGGCTGTCTCGGGCGCAATGACCGTCACGCTCTGACAGCGCGCGGCGGGGTACCCGGTCCGGGGGTCGATGAGATGGTGGTAGCGGGCGTCGCCGTCCATGAAGAAGCGCTCGTAGTCACCGGAAGTGACGATCGCCGTGTCGACGAGCTCGAGGTTCAGAAGCAGCCGCGACGCCTCCCGCGGATGCCTGACGCCGATTCTCCAGAAGTCCTTGCCCGGCCGGCTGCCGAGGAGTCTCAGGTCCCCCCCGGCGTCGACGATGGCGCTCTTGATCCCCGCGTCGCGAAGGACCTGGACCGCCCTGTCGACGGCATACCCCTTCCCGATGGCGCCGAGATCGATCTTCATGCCGGGAGAGAGAAAGTGAACCGATCCCCGCGCGGGGTCAAGCTGCAGCTTCCCGGTCCCGACGGCGGCGAGCGCGGCGGTGATCTCCGCGTCGGAGGGCACCCTCCCCCCCTCGTCGAACTTCCACTGGTCCATGACCGGTCCGATGGTGACGTCGAAGGCGCCGCCGCTGAGGCTCGCGATCCGTGCCGCCCTCTCGAGAAGAGCGAAGACCTCCGCGCTCACGGCGGTCGGCTCCGAGGCGCCCTCCGCGTTCAGCGTTCCGATCTCGCTTCCCGGGTTGTGGCCGCTCAGCAGGGCGTCAACCCTTTCGATCTCGGCGAAGGCCTTCGCCGCGGCCTCCCGGGCCAGTCCCTCGTCCGGATGGCCGATGGTTATCTCTATCACCGTTCCGAGAAGGAGCCGCGTCTCATGGTGGACATCATATTTCCCACCACAGGCGATAAATGTGGCCATGATCGTGGTCATACATCCCACTACGGCCCATCTTTCCCGTCTATTCATGATTTCATATCCCACCCACGTATGATCTTGGAATCACTGCAGACCCCGCCTTCCGCACCGGCCCGAACACGGCCGGCCCCGCACGATGCCACACGCTATCACATACCCGTCGCACCATCAAGGAGACAGGAAGCATGGTGAAAGAGACAGAGAACAGGGGGGGCATCTAGCCCCTTTTTTCTTCTCCGTTGGGGACGATGACGCAGAAGCGGCTGCCGCCGCCGGGGTTGTCCTCCACCCAGATCCGGCCGCCGTGAAGTGCGGTGACCCGGGCGGCGATGGCAAGGCCGAGGCCGGACCCCAGGACACCCCGTTTCTCGCGCCTCCGGAAACGCTCAAAGATGTTCTTCTTGTACTCGTCCGGGACTCCGTCGCCCCTGTCGCCGACCACGACGAGCATGCCGTCGCTCTTGCGCTCGATCGTCACCTCGATCTCCGAACCCTCGGGAGAGTACTTGACGGCGTTGGAAATGAGGTTTTCAAAGACCTCCTCGATCATGGGGT
>JAUWCW010000114.1 GCA_030609125.1 Candidatus Rokuibacteriota bacterium | reverse complement strand
ATCCGCATGAACTCGATGTCGTCCTGGGGGTCGGAGTAGCGGAAGCCGAGGACGAAATTCCGTCCGCAGGAAACCACCGAGGGAGATACCGAAAAGTCGCTCACGAAGGGACTGACGCCCCCTTCCGGACCGGAGGACTTGAAGAAATCACAGCCCGCACTGGTCAGCAGAAGGGCCGGCATCACGACAGCCAGAACCGATTCTCGAATCCTCACGATCTCTTCCTCCCGGGACCCCGTCCCTCTTGATTTGACTGTGCCGGCGGCAGAAAGTTCCTGGCCATTCACAAAAAACCGCCCTCACGGTATCGCAACGTTCGGCAAAAGACAACTCGGAAATCCGGGGAAAAGCCCGGAGACGAGTCCCCTCTCAGTGCCCTGTCAGGGAGGATCGAGGGGACAGGCCTCGCACCTGGGGGACCGGGGGCGGCAGAACTGCTTCCCGAGCGTGACGATAAGCGCGTGAAACTCATTGAAGAGCGCCGCCTTTTCGGGAAGGCGGCGGGTGAAGAATTCCTGAAGATGGTCGTAGGAGACGTCGTGATCGACAAAACCGTGCCGGGAGAAGATCCGCCGGGTGTAGCCGTCGACGACGAAGAAGGGATGACCGGCGGCGTAAAGAAGAATGGAGTCGGCCGTCTCCGGACCGATCCCCCGGACCTCAAGAAGCTCCCGCCTCAGCCGGCCCGGGTCGGCGGTGAGGAGCCCCTCCATTCTCAGGCCGTGGCGCTTCGCCAGGTACCGCAGAAAGCACCCTATCCTCTCCGCTTTGAGGTTGAAGAAACCCGCGGGTCGTATCAGGGCGGCGAGCCGCCGCGGCTCCATGGCGGCCATCCTTCGCGGCGTGAGAAGCCCGGCCCCCTTCAGGTTGGCGAGCGCCTTCTCCACATTTCCCCAGTTGGTGTTCTGGGTCAGGATTGCCCCGACAGCGACCTCGAACGGGGTCTCCCCCGGCCACCACCCCTGAGGCCCGAAGGCCCGGTGGAGGCGATCGTAGACAGCCATGAGGTCCCGTCGCCCAATCTTCATCGTCTGCACCATGATACCCGCCGGCCCTACCGGAATCTCTTTTCGGCGACGGCTTTGTACCAATATTCACATTTCTTCAAGGTTCTTCTTGACTTGCGCCTCAAGGAAGCATAATCTTTTAAGTAGCAATACATTTGTCAGACACTAAGGTAACGCGTATTTTATGGACCTTTCTCAGCGATCCGGCGCCAGTTCACGGGCAGTTGCACTTGTCAGCTGTCTGTTGCTGGCTGCCCTGATCCTGCAGGTTCTTCCCTTCACCTTCCATCAGCCCCTGCCGGTGACCGACGCTGCCGGCGACGGCGCGGCGCACTACATTCAGCCTTTGCAAGTCTGCGGCGATCAGCAGGGACCGGGCGGCTTCGTCGCCGATATCCCCTGGATATCGCCGTCTCCCTGCACCATGATCGTCGCACCGGAAGGACATCCTTTTGTCACGGCATCGTCTCCCGACGAGCCTGAGGGTTTTTCTTCGCCGATCTACCGCCCCCCCCGTTTTTTTCCTCCTCTCACCTGATATCACACCGCGGAGGTGCGGCGCCGGCCTGAAGGCCGCGCCGGCACCCCGACACCATCACGTGAGGCGTCTTCCGGGCATCACTCCGTGATCCCGGAGGACGCGGCAACCCTGGAAGAGAGAGGTCAATCATATGATAAGAATGACGAGAAGGTGCCATAATGAGCAGTCACCGGAGAAGATCGAGCTGACGAGAAGAAAGCTGCTTGCCGGTGCCGGCAAGCTGGCCGCCGGTGCGGCACTGGCCACAGCCGGCGGCTTCAGTCTGGCGTCGATGGCGTCGGCCAAAAGCACTTACCCCTGGCCCCACAAGAAGATAGATGTCCAGGAGGCGGGCAACATCGCCTACGAGAACTGGTACAAGGATTACTGCTGCTACGCCACCGTCAGCGGGGTGCTCATTCCCCTGCAGAAGTCGGTGGGGGAGCCCTATGCCTCCCTCCCCCTGGAGGCCTTCCGGTTCGGTCACGGCGGAACCGTCGGCTGGGGGACCCTGTGCGGGACCCTTCTGGGGGGCGCCATAGCGGCAAGCTTCGTGGCGGGGAAGGAGGGGGAGAAGATATCCAACGACGTCATCGCCTGGTACAGCGCGACGGAGCTTCCCATCTACAAGCCCGCCAACCCGAAAGCCACCTTCAAACACGTCAACAAGAGCGATTCCCCGCTCTGTCACGTCTCCGTCAGCAAGTGGATGGAGAAAGAGGGCGTGGAGTTCTTCACGCCCCAGAGGAAGGACCGCTGCGCGCGATTGTCGGCGGACGTCGCCATGAAGACGGCCACCCTCCTCAACGCGTGGGCCGCCGGCACGTACAAGCCGGTCCACGGCTCTCAGGCCAAAACCCACAACCGCCCGTCGCAGAACAACTGCGACGGATGCCACGGCTGATAGATAGAACGGGCAGGGCGGCCGGCACACCGCAGGCCGTCCTGCCCGGAGTGTACGGGATGAAAAACCCCCAGCCCGGATATTTCATGAACTTCGTTGCGAGAGGGTGGTGATTACGTAAGATCAAGGTCTTTGCGCAGTTGAGCGGGTGAAGCTGTGCTGAAGCACCGCAAGGTCGTGAGACAGGAAAAGACCTTGAGATTGCGTGATATCCGCGCTCGCAGCAGATGGCTCATGAAATTTCCGGGCCAGGAATATGAAAGGTGATATATGAAAATGAGAATTCTCGATGCGCGCTCTCTTCCCCCCCTCGTCCAGGAACAGGTGCGCTTCCAGGCAGTCAACGCCGTCCTCGGCGGCAGAATGCCGGGGGAAGTCGCCAGGCACCTCGGCATCACCCGACAGGCGGTGCACAAGTGGCTGAAGGCGCATCGTCTGGGAGGCTTCGAATCACTCCGCGCCAGGCCACAGGGCCGTCCCAGACACGAGGGAGTGCCGTGTGCCTGACCGGCTCACGCTCGCGGCGCTGATCGTCGCCGGCCTGAGTCTCCTGACCGGGTGCGGCCAATCGCCGATCAGCGTCTACCCTGTTCCGCCGGTGAAAGGAGGGCTGATACGGATCGACATTTCCGCCATGAGCAGCAGCAGCTGCCGGTTCTTCAGTTACCCTTCCCGTTCGGGGCGCAACGTGGACTACCTCGTCTACAAGAACAGCGCCGGAACAGCGCGGGTGACGCTGGACGCCTGCCGGACCTGCTACCGCTGGAGGCGGGGCTACCGACTGGAGGGGGAAGGGCTGGTCTGCGCCAAGTGCGGCACGAGATTCTCCCTCGACGGGCTCGCCGAGGGCACCGGCTCCTGTGTTCTCATAAAGGTCCCCGCCGCCATCGAGGGAGACACGCTCGTGATATCCGCCTCCGACCTGGAGGCGGGGGCACGATACTTTTAACCCGTGACGAGACAGCTCCGCCGTCCGTCACGAAACCCAGAGGAGGAAAAGGAATGAAATTCCTTGTATCAACGCTCGCCATGCTCCTGTTCATTCCGGCCCTGCCCGCCCTCGGCGGCGGCGACATCGAGGAGATCCCCGCCTGCCAGTATTGCGGAATGGACCGGGAAAAGTTCGGCCAGACCCGGATGCTCATTGAATATGAAAAGGGCTCCAGGATAGGTGTCTGCAGCATCCACGACGCTGCCGTCGACCTTTCCCAGAGCATCAGCAAGACGATCAAGACGATCTGGGTCGCCGACTACAACACCCGCAAGCTCATCGACGCGGAGAAGGCAGCCTGGGTCATCGGCAGCGACCTGCCGGGCGTCATGTCCGCAAAAAGCCGGGTGGCCTTCGCCGGCAAGGCTGAGGCCTCGGCTTTTCAGAAGGACCACGGAGGCGAAATAGTTTCCTTCGACGACGCCATCGACGACACCTACGACGAGATGTGGAAGGACATCAAAATGATCCGGGAAAAGCGGGCGAAAATGAAAAGTATGAAGGGCATGAAAGGCATGTAAACCTTGACATGGATTGTGGAAATACATAGCATGAGCCGGTTCCGGGCTGCCGGAACCGGCCTCATCGGCGGTGTAGCTCAGTCGGTCAGAGCATACGGCTCATATCCGTAGAGTCGGTGGTTCGAGTCCACCCACCGCCACCAGTATCACTTTCGCCAGCATTATCAATGTGTTACGTATCGCGCGTGACACATCTGTGCCAACCTTTGGCACACCAGCCAACCTTCGCCGCAGAGCTGGGGCTCGCCTGAGATGGCCACGCTGTACAAACGCCATAGCCTCTGGCACGTCAACTACACCGACCCTGACGGGCGCCGACTCGGGAAGTCGCTCGGGATAGCCAACGAGAAATTGGCGAGGATCAAGTTCGCCGAGATTGAGAAGAATCTGGAGTTGGGCAGAGTCGGCATGGAGGAGGCTATTCAGAGGCCCCTCGCTGAGCGCATGGACGCTTACCTTGAGCGGGTACGAATCCACACGACCACCGCCCTGCTTACGATCCTCGCCCTCCTCTTCCTCGCCGCCTGCAACTCCAGATCACCCAGCGAGCCATCTGCCGACCAAGATCGCATACAGGCCGAGACCAACCAGCCAGAGACCGCACCGACAACGGGACAGAGCGACAACACGCAGGAAGGGGCGCCGCCTGAGTAGGACCCCGAGTCCGAGCCTGAGGACACGAATCGGGCGTCGAGCGCTCCCACGTTCAGCGGGTCGACGAGTCTGACGGAGCCATGCGGACTCGGCCGGGAAATGTCCATCACCGACCCCAACCCAACCGTCTCATCGCCACGCCACCCGTCCCAGCCTCCCCCGCCGGGCCTTGTGCCTCCAGCTCCTCCTCTCAACTACACGCGCCGCTCCGCCGCTGGCCCTGCTCGTCGGCCGCTGAAACCGCCATGGACGACGTGACGAGCAACGTTCTCAAGGTGGGGCTGATCATCGCCGTGGTCGTCGTCGTGTGAGCTGGCTCTCGGCCCGCCCCCCTCTCCGACCAGCGCCAAGGCCGCCCGTCCCCCGCCCCCTCAGCCCGCGCGCCTACCAGCTCATTCCCCTCCCAATTTAGACGTGCTATAAACAAAGCATGAAGTACAAGATTGCCGACAACATAATCAAGCAGGCTACGCGGTGTGATAAGAATCTCGTGTGCCTCTCGGGAGACGGAGGTCCGTACTGCACGGTGATGGACTACATGGTCGGAAACGAGGAAGAGGCCGCCCTCATTGAATGCCCGAAGGAGTCAGCCTGTCCTTACCGCGCTTCTTTCGGCGAAACCCACATCTGTGAGTGCCCTGTCCGAATGGAGATCTACAAGATCTACGGAAAGTGATCTCCAGCCCCGTGTCGGGTCTGCAACCATTCCTTGACAGCTACAGCGACTTAACAGGCCGTGTTTTAGCCCTCAACCCCGGCGAACTCTGGAGCATAATGGACGACCCCACCGCTAGCCGGGATCGCATCTGTCCGCAGTTCCATCGCTTGAAATGCATCTCCGCCGCCGTACTCGTCACGTAACCCCCATCTGCTTGCAGGTACGAAGCCGACCCGACGGTAGTAGCTTGGATCTCCAAGGACCACCACAAAACCTTTGCCCAACTGCCCGCATACCACCAGCCCTCTTTCAATTAACTGATGGGCGATGCCACGCCGCCTGAACGCGGGCAACACAGCTACTGGAGCCAAGCCCACGCCATCGGTTGCACCTAGCACTATCACCGGGCTGAAGGCGATGTGGCCTACGACCTCGCGCCGCTCCTCCGCGACCAAAGAAACACAAAGGCGCCCGGCCTCACGAAGTGCGTCAACCAATAGTGCCTCGCACTCGGTGGGGAATGACGCCGTATGGACATTTCGGATTGCCTCATAATCGGTGGGCTCTTCGGGTCGTACGTTCACGGTGGCGTTACCAACCAACATCTGCCTAATTCCAGAGATTACCTACGCGGCGCGCTTGCCTGCTCGCCCTCGCACGAAGTCTTGATCGCACCAGCCTCATCACCAAAGGGCAGATCTGCAAGTGGGCCATGTCTCAGCTACAGCGATTTGTTAGGTGGCCTTGCCCTCTCTGCAATCAACCCGATGAATAATTCAATGCGCAGGCGGCTTATAGGGATCAGGTGTTCCCGCCTGAATGGGAGGTTCTTTCTGGAGTAATTCCATGTGTTTCGTGAGGATTTCTCCCATCGGCCAGCGCACCCAGAAATGTCCTGCCGTAGCTTTGGTCAGTGGGTATTCTTCCTTCGGGTCACTGTAAAGATTAAAAAAGCGGGGGAAGTCGAATGTCTTCTTCGCATCCGTGCCTCTTCCGACCTCTTTAAACATCATCTTCCAGTTCCGCCATTTTATTCCGAAGAGATCGTTGCCGACATATACGATGAATCCATCTCGATTGGATTGTTCTTGCTTTCCTAGGAAGAAGTTTGATTGATCGACACTGTCGATCACCCGATCTTGGGGGATTTTTCCTCCAGAGATCTTTGCAAATGTCGCAAACAGGTCTATCGCGTGAATGATCTCGTTAGAGACCATACCCGCAGGGACCTTCCCGGGCCAGCGCATGATAAACGGCAC
>JAUWCW010000204.1 GCA_030609125.1 Candidatus Rokuibacteriota bacterium | reverse complement strand
GAGCACACGCGCCCAGGAGGGCCGCTTCCGCACCTTCCAGGGGGCCCTGAGGTGGGCCCGCAAGGATCTGGCCGACACGGACAGGTGAACGGCCCCGCCGGAGGAAGGGGCGCAACGGATCCGCGGCAATTGACCGCCGGGGCCTTCTCTGCTATCAATGACCGAATTTCAACACCCGAGCCGACATGAAAGTCAACATACTCCATTCCTGGAACGTCTCCACCGGTGAAGCACGATCCATCCAGGACCGGCTGAGAAACCTGGTGAAGACGAACCCGCCCCGGGGTTTCCGTCTTCCGCCCCGCCTCGTGGCGGGAGTGGACGTAGCCTGTCCCCGCTCGGCCCCCGTGGCAGTTGCGGGGGCGGTGGTGATGCACCTTCCCGACATGAAGGTGATCGAACGCAGGTCCGCCGTCACCCCCCTGGGCTTCCCCTATGTCCCCGGCTACCTGAGCTTCCGCGAGGGCGAGGCGGTCACGGCCTGCCTGCGCCACGTCGAAAGCGATGTGGACGCCATACTCTTCGATGGCCAGGGGATCTGTCATCCCCGCCGCTTCGGCCTGGCCTCGCACCTGGGCCTTCTCACCGGCAGGCCCTCAGTCGGCTGCGCCAAATCGCTCCTGACGGGCACACATGCGGAGCCGGCGCGTGCCGCCGGAAGCCGCCGCCGGATCACGGCCGGCAAGGAGGTGCTGGGGGCGGCTCTGAGGACGCGCGACGGCGTCAGGCCGGTCTACGTTTCGATCGGGCACCTGATCGACCTTCCGGCGGCCGTCCGGGTAGTCCTGGCATGCTGCCGCGGCTACCGCCTCCCCGAGCCCCAGAGGGAAGCACACCGATGGGTGACGGAGTTGAGCCGGGTGGGCGCGGAGAGCCTCCGCGCCGCCGCGGTGGGGGCAGGATCGTGCTGAGCACCCCATTCTTCCAGGCCCAGGCGTTCATCTTCGGCGCCATCATCGGCAGCTTTTTGAACGTCGTCATCCACCGCCTGCCCCTGGAGCAATCGATCGTCTCTCCCTCTTCACGCTGTCCCCGCTGCGGGACGCCCATACCCCCGTGGCACAACGTTCCCATCATCAGCTGGATCGTCCTCAGGGGAAAGTGCCGGGGCTGCGGAGGGGGGATCTCTTTCCGGTACCCCCTGGTGGAAGCCGCCAACGCGCTGCTCTACCTCTACATCTTCACCCGCTTCGGCTTCACGTTCCAGGCCCTGGCAGCGGCGGTCTACTGCTCCGCCCTCATCGTCGTCACCGGCATCGACTTCGACCACAAGGTCATCCCCGACGTCATAAGCCTGCCGGGGATGCTTCTCGGCCTCGCCTGCAGTTTCTTTCTCCCCCCGGGTTTCTGGAACGCCCTTCTCGCCCTTCTCGCCGGCGGCGGCTTTTTCTGGGCTGTCGCGGCCGTCAGTGACAAACTCCTCGGCAAGCCGGGCATGGGAGGCGGCGACATCAAGCTGGCGGCCATGATGGGCTCTTTTCTGGGAATGGAGAGTCTTGTCGTGGCGGTCTTCATCGCCCTGCTCTCGGGCTCTCTTGTCTCCGTGGTCCTGATCGGCCTGGGCCGCAAGTCCCGCAAGGACGTCATCCCCTTCGGCCCCTTTCTCGCCCTGGGGGGGATGACGGCCTATTTCTGGGGAAGCGCCATATTTTCATGGTACCTCGCCGTGAGCACACTCTGAAGAAGGAACCCGGTCTGGAGGGAATATGTATCTGTCGTCCATAACAGCAACGTTCTCCGCCGCCCACTACCTGAAAAACTACCGCGGCAAGTGTGAGAATCTCCACGGCCACAACTGGCGGATAGAGGTGCGGGTGGAGTGCGAAAGCCTCGACGAAGCGGGCATGGGGCTGGATTTTACCCTCCTGCGCAAGCACACCGCCGCGGTCCTCTCCGGCCTGGACCACAGCGTCCTGAACGAGCTGGAGCCATTCCGCGAGCAGAACCCCTCGTCTGAGAACATCGCCCGCCACATCTTCTCCGAGCTGGGGAAACTGGTGGGCGACGAGAGGGTCAGGCTCCTGGCGATCAGGGTCTGGGAGTCCGACACGTCCTGGGCGGAGTACCGTCCCTGAACCTCCGGAACGGGTGCGGGTGGAAGACATGGAGACGCTCTCAGCCGGCGTTGCCGTGGTCGGCGCCGGACCGGCGGGGATGACCGCCGCGGGAAGAGCAGCTTCCTCCGGAGCGGACGTGCTCCTTCTCGAGGGGGGTGACAAGCCGGGACGAAAGCTGGTTCTCACCGGCAGGAAGCGCTGCAATCTCACCAATACCCTCCCCCTGGACGAGTTCCTCCAGGCCTACGGACGCAACGGGCGTTTCTTGAGAAACGCCTACAGCCGTTTCTTTTCCGCTGAGCTGGCGGCGTTTCTCTCCGAGATCGGCGTCGACACCGCCCGCGAGCGAGGGGGAAGGATCTACCCGGTCAGGGGCGGAGCAGAAGGGGTCAGAATGGCCCTCCGTACCTACGCCGAGTCCACCGGCACACGGATCCGGCTGAACCGCCGGGTCAGGCGCCTCACCCGGAAAGATGACGGCACGTTTCTTCTCGGCGGGGACGTCTTTCGCGTCAAGGCGGTGCGGGTCATTCTCGCCACGGGCGGGGCATCCTGGCCCCAGACCGGGAGCCGCGGCGACGGCTACGCCCTCGCCCGCTCCCTCGGCCACACCGTGGAAACCCTCCACCCGGCACTCGTTCCCCTTCGTTGCGCCGAGGGCTTCCTCCCCCGCCTCAAGGGCCTGAGGCTCCGCAACGTCCGCCTCTCCTACTGCCGCCGGGGAAAGAAAAGAAGTGAGTTCTTCGGCGAAGTCCACTTCACGGACTTCGGCATCTCGGGGCCCGCCGTCTTCCCCGCCAGCGGAGAAATCGGGGAACTCGCAGCAAAGGGCCCCCTTGAGGTGAAGGTGAACCTCAAACCGGCCCTCGAAAGATCTACGCTGGAAGCAAGACTCCTGAGAGAGTTCTCAGCGGGTGGGGCAGAGGCGCTCAGCACGGTTCTCGAGAGACTCCTGCCGCGTCAGCTTGTCCCGGTCTTTCTGGAAAGGGCCGGCGCGACAGCGGGGGCCCCTGCCGCCGAGACGCCGCGGGCGACCAGAAAGAGCATCCTCAGCCTCCTGCAGGCCTTTCCCCTCACCGTAACCGGCACCCTCCCCCTCGAGCGGGGGATGGTGACCGCCGGAGGGGTGCGTCTCACCGAAGTGGACCCGGCAACCATGGAATCCCGGATCGTTCCTGGGCTTTACTTCTGCGGCGAGCTCCTCGACATCGACGGAACAACGGGAGGCTTCAACCTCCAGGCGGCCTTCAGCACCGGCACCCTTGCAGGAGAAGCCGCCGGCAGGGGCCAATACCCGTGAAAAAGGACCTGAAAGAGCTCTCCGGCGCCGAGTTGGAAGCACTTCTCGGGGAGTTCGGCCAGCCCCGCTGGCGGGCGGAGGAGATCCGGCGCTGGATCTACAGCAAAGGAGCGCCGGACTTCGATTCTATGACCTCCCTGCCTCTTGCCCTGAGAGAGCGGCTTGCCGGGGAGTTTGTGCTCTTTGCCCCCGCCGTGAGTGGCCGCGAACGCGCCGGCGACGGCACGGTGAAACTCTGCCTTTCCCTGCAAGACGAAGCGCCCTGCGAAACCGTTCTCATTGCCGGGGAAGGCCGCTTCACCCAGTGCCTCTCCTCCCAGTCCGGCTGTCCCCTGGGCTGCACCTTCTGCCAGACGGGCAGGCTCGGCCTGAGAAGGAGCCTCACCGCCTCGGAGATCGCCGACCAGTGGCTCACCGCCCGCCGCGAGCTCGGCGAGGAGGAGCGGATCACGAACCTCGTCTACATGGGCATGGGAGAGTCCCTGCTGAACTACGACGCTCTTCGCGAATCGGTGGAGATCTTCACCGCCCCCTGGGGCGCCGACATCTCCCCCCGGAGGATAACCGTCTCCACCGCCGGAATCGTTCCAGGGATCGACCGCATGGGAAAGGAGATGCCTCCCGTGAACCTGGCGGTGTCTCTGAACGCCCCTGAGGACGATCTTCGCGACAGGCTGATGCCGGTGAACCGGAAGTATCCCCTGGCGGACCTGATTGCGTCCCTGCGGCGCTATCCGGCGGGCCGAAAGCCTCTCACCATAGAGTACGTTCTTCTCGGCGGAACGAACGACTCTCCGGCGATGGCGCGTAAGCTGGCGAAACTCCTGAGGGGGCTCCGGTGCAAGGTCAACCTGATACCGTTCAACCCCCACTCGGGGCTTCCTTTCTCCCCCCCGGAGGAGAGGGCGATCCAGCGCTTTCAGGATATCCTGAAGCGGTCCGGATACACCGCCCCTGTCCGGCGGAGCAAGGGGGCGGAGGTCGCCGCCGCCTGCGGTCAGCTCGGCACCGATCAGCGGTAGCGCCCCTCGCTCCAGACCTTCTTCCCGCGGTACTCCCCGCCGCGCTCGCGCATGGTCCAGTACCCGGAGCGCCAGCCGTCATGGCGGTCGTACCACCCGGGAACCCAGACGCGCTCGTAGCGGCCCGGCACCCGGATACGCT
>JAUWCW010000287.1 GCA_030609125.1 Candidatus Rokuibacteriota bacterium | reverse complement strand
GAAGAGCCGGCATGATCTGCTTGTTCAGGAGCCCGGTCTCTTCCTTGATCTGTCTGGGGGTGAGCGGCCCGGCCCGCCGGACCGCGTCGAGCACGCTCGCCTGGACCGAGCTGGGCGTGGCCAGTGGTCTGCGAAAGGCGTTCCCGTAGAGCCCCAGATCCTCCGCGAGCACGTAGCCGATCCCGCCCCCCTGGAACCGCCCCTTCACCAGCTCCCGTTTGCGCCGCAGCCGGGCCGTTGCCCTGGCGTCGTCGAACGCGGTTCGGTGCACCAGGCGCGGTGGACTCCCGGGTCGCTCGTAGGGGCCGGTCGACAGGGGCTGCAGCGCCCGCACCAGCGCCTCGAGCCCCCTGGCATTGGGCAGGGGTTTGGTGAGCCGCTGCCGACACAGCCGGTGAGAGAGGAGGGCTTTGGCCTCGAGGTGCCGCCCGGCTGCCACGGACGGGATTCTCGCACGCCCCGCCGAGGGCGTCGAATCGGTGGGGTGTCCCTCCCGAGAACCCGATTCTTCCGGAATCGCGGCCGCCTATCGAGGTGCGTCTTCAGCCGTGGGGTGCCCCGGCCCAGTCGGCTCCATGAGGCTCCCCCGCCTCTGACAACGGTGTAGCAGCGGCGGTGGGCTGGTGAGTTGACGGGGCTGCTGAGGTTCTTCCCGTCAGCGCCGTGTAGATGGTTTCGGCCAACTCCCTGGCCCCTGCGGCGTTGGGGTGGATTCTGTCGGGGAAGAGCTGGGGCTTGTCGCTGAGCGCTCTGTAGAGATCGATGATAGGGGAGCCGGTTTTCGCCGCGATCTGATCGATCTTCGCCAGCACCTCCGGGTTGATGATCGAATCCCGGATGCCCAAACGCCCCGGGTAGGCTGGTACCGGATAGCAGATCCAGATGCGCGGTCTGGATTCCAGCTCAGCGAAGGTGCGGATCATCTCCACGTAGTCATCGACGAATGCTCCGGCACGCTTCCAGTTCTGAGGTTTCGTGTCGTTCGTTCCCAGCATGATGATCACGACGTGCGGCTCGAACTTCTGGGCGAAGTAGAAGGCGGGCTCCTTCCAGTAGGGCATGTCTCCCTTCTTGAGAAGCGTGGCGCCGGTCACCCCGAAATTGCGTACATCCCATCTCTCGCCGAGCAGTTCCCCCAGTTGCACGGGATAGGAGTTCTTCTCCCGATTCCGAATCTTCTCGCCATAGGTGACGCTGTTCCCGACGCATGCCACGCGAATCGTCTCTGTGTAGTTCGCCTCACGGATGAATCGCGACGGACCGCGCAGGCCGCACCCCACCATGAGAGGAATGCTGGCGGCCGCCAACAAAGCTTTCCAGTACAGTGCGCGCCTCATGTTTCGAAGGCTCCTTTCCCTCTTCGGACACATCGTAGGCGAGGCGTGCACCAGACTGCACGGGGCCCTGGCCCGTGCGGTAGCATATCGGGTCGGGTCGCAATTTCCCGCCATTGTTTAGCTTCCCCGATTGCCGGGCCGAAAATTGACAGCAAACGGGACAATCCAGGATATCCTGGATACCTTGTACGAATTGGAAAAGGATAGGAGAGACGATTGACGGCGGATTTCTTCGACTTGCTCAAGACCCGGCGCGCGGTGCGCAATTACCAGGACAAGGACGTTTCCTTGGACCTGCTCATGGAGATCATCCAGGACGCCTGCCTGGCCCCCAGCGGCGGAAACCGGCAGACCTGGCGCTTCATCGTCATCAACGACCGGGACACCATCGGGCGGCTGTCCGAAGAGAGCCGGACCAACCTGGTGGCCGAACTGGACAACAACCCCGCATCCACCGCCAAGCGATACGAAGCGGCCCTGCGCAACCCGAAATTCAACGTGTTCTACAACGCTCCCAGCCTGGTCATCATCTGCGGGGACAAGGGTTCCCAGTCGCTCGAGGTGGATTGCGCCCTGGCGGCCAGCTACTTGATGTTTTCGGCCGCGGCCAGGGGTTTGGGCACCTGCTGGGTCGACCTTGGAGCGCGCATCTACGATCCGAAGCTTCTCGAAGAGATCGGCCTGACCGACGACCTGGCCATCGTGGCCCCAATCATCATCGGGTACCCGAAGGCCATTCCCGCCATCCCACCCCGCAATGAACCGGTCATTCTGAAAACGATCTCCTGACTCCGGACACCCGAACTCATAGAATGTGTCCAGCGAGGTCGGCAATTTCTACGCGGTCAGGCGCGGGCCGCGCCGCGCCTGCCGAGCGATCTCACCAACAGGCCGGCGGCGTCTCGCGCCGCGCGCGCGCGGCTCGCGGGGAAGCCCACCGCCTGCATGAAAGTGCCCTCCTCCGCGAGGCACATGATCGCGTAGGCGATGCCGCGGGCTCGTTCGGGATCGACACGGGGGTAGGCGGCCGTAAGCTCAGATAGGAGCTCCTTCTCAAAGGCCCCGTACATCCGTCGCAGCGACTTCCTGGCCTCGTCGTCGCATGCGGCCGCGGCGCGGAGCGCTTCCGTGGCCCAGCCTTCCCGGGAGAGGTTCGAGACGAATCCGCCCAGAAACAGGTAGTCGAGGATGGCGCCCAGGCGATCCCCGGTGGGGTGCAGCGATCGAAACTCTTCCGCGTAGCTCGCCCGGTACTTCTGCGTGAGGTGATCGACCGAGGCCGCGATCAGCTCGTCGCGATTGCCCACGAAGTGCCGGATGGCGGCGCGCTGCACACCGGCCTCCGCCGCCACGGCCTCGAGCGTCGTCGCCTCCAGGCCGCGCGTCACCAGGCAGCGCTCGAAGGCCTCCAGGATCTGCTCCCGCCGCTCGGCACCCAGGCTCGGCCGTCCCATGACTGGTAAATTATCAGATTGATGATATATATCCAGTCGTGAATGGGAAGTAATTGGGGCGGCCGCGGAACGCCGGGCACGGGTTCAGGGGATGCATACTGTCGAAATCCTCGATGGAAAAAGAGATTGTCATGAGTGAGATGGAATGGAAGAGCACAGCCTGTTGTATCTGCGGCAACAACTGCGGTCTGGAGGTGAAGGTCAAGGATGACCAGATCGTCAAGGTGAGGGGGAACAAGAAGACCCCCTTCAGCCAGGGCTACGTCTGCAACAAGGGGTTGGCCGCGGGTTACTACCAGAATCACAATCAGCGTGTTCTCTCCCCGCTCAGGCAGAAGGCGGACGGGTCTTTCGAAGAGATCGACTGGGATACGGCCACAGGCGAGATTGCCGGCAAGCTCAAGGACATCTTGGAGGAGCACGGACCCCGGAGCGTTGCCTTCATCGGCGGGGGCGGCCAGGCAAACCACCTGGACGTACCCTACGCAGCCTCCTTCCTGGAGGCCCTCGGCACGAAATACCTCTACAACGCCCTGGCCCAGGAGTACACGCAGAAGTACTGGATCAACGGACACATGTTCGGAAGCCAGGACCTCGACTTCCTCGGAGACGAGGACCGTTGTGACGTCCTTCTGATCATCGGCAGAAACCCGTGGATGAGC
>JAUWCW010000073.1 GCA_030609125.1 Candidatus Rokuibacteriota bacterium | reverse complement strand
GCCGTGGGGGTCCATCTGCTCTGGGGACTGTGCGCGGCTGCGGCCCTGGCGGTCTTCGGGGGCGTCTCCGTCTGGCCCGCTGCCTCCCCGGGAGCGGCGGTGACGGCTTTTTTCGCCTTTCTCCTCGGTGTTCCGGCGGCTGTTACGGCCGCAGCCCTCTGTGCCCGGGAAGAGGAACCTGAAAACGCTCGCTCAGCGGCAATCTTCCTGGCGGCACTGGGGGCCGGTCTGGTAACGGCGTCGGTGTTTTCCTGCCTGCACCCCCGGATCGTTGCCGCTGCGGGGATTGTTCTCGGCACGCTGCCGGCCGTTCTCGCCGGCGGCAGAGAGAGGACGCCGCGCTCCCGCGCGGCGGCTCTTGTTTTCATCGCTGCCGCCGCCTTGCTGGCGGCGCCGGCGGTGACGCCCTTTGAGACACAAGCCGTCGCACCGGCGGGGGCCGATGAGGCCCGGGGATGGAGTCGCGGGGAGGCCGTCTGGTGCGGCCCGTCACGGGTCGAGTCGGCGACGCACGAAACGGGAAGGTCGCTGCTGAGTGTCAACGGAGGGCTTCGTGAGGAGGTTGTCCGTCCCGGACGGAGAATGAGATTGGCAGTTCCCGTTTCCCGCGGGGAGGACGACTCCCTCGATGTCCTGGCCGTCGGCTTCCCGGAGGGAAAGGTTCTGCAAGTCTTCCTGAGGAAGAAACGGGTGAGCCTGACGATCGTCGAGCCCGACGGTGCCGTTGCGTCAAAGGTGGTGGAACTGTGGCCGGAGCTGAAAACAGCCCGGGCGGAGGGGAGGGCGGCTGTACTCGTCGAGAACCCGCGCTGGTTTCTGGAGAGGACGGGGAAGCGGTACGACGTCATTGTCCTGGCTGCCGCCTCTCCCACAGCGTACGTCTCCGGTGCCCTCGCCTTTGAGGAGGACTACCGTTACACGGAGGAGGCTTTCCGGAGCTATGCCGGGCACCTTGCCCCCCGGGGGCTGCTCGTGGTCCGTCGTCCCGGCAACGGCAGGGTCGTCAGCACCCTGAGGGAAGCCGTCGGCGACGAGGGTGGGGGTGCGTTCTCGGAACGGGTGGTCGTGGTGGGCAGGAAGGGCCGTCTCGTTTCGGACCTCTACTACCGGCCGTCGGGCTTCAGTGACAGGGACATGGACCGTCTCCGCTTTGTGGTCGGGAAGACAGGCGACGAGATCTTCTACGGCCCCCTGACGGTGAGAAAGTGGAATCTCTATTTCAGCCTCGTCCGCGGCGAGCGCCGCGAAGGGTACTACTTCTCCAGCCCCCAGGATCTCTCTCCCGCCAGGGACGATCGTCCCTTCTTCGAGCACTTCGAGAGGCTGATGATAAGCCCCACCGGCCCCCCGCTGCCGGAGGAGAAGGGGCGGCTCTCGGGGGACTGGACGCTGCAGTTCGTCCCCCCCGGCGACCGCATCTTCTGGGCTGTCCTTCTGCTCGGGATCGCTCTCGTCCCCGTGGCCGTACTTCTTCCCCTCGGCGTCTATCAGCACCGCACGGGACTTGCCCGGCACGCGCTCCCCGCGTGGGGTCTTCTCTTTCTCTCCGGCCTGGCCGCCGCCGCCTGTCTGCGTGCCCTTCTGGGTTACTCCCGCTGGTTCGAACCCTTTCCAGGCAGTCCGGGGTGGGCGGCGGGCCTCGCCTTCATCGGCGCCGGAGCGGGCTGGTGGGCCGTGAGAGTGTCAGCAGGTCGAAGGGGCGGGGCGCTGCTGCGACTAGCGGCACTTACCGGTCTCTTCGGCGTCGTGGGGTACCCGCTGGGAAAGATGCTTCTGCCCGCGGGCCCCGGAGTCTGGACAGTTCTCGTCGGCGCCCTGGTCTTCGGTGCGGGGGCGATTGCCGGAGCGGCGGTCGGAGGCGCCCTGAAGGCCTCCGTCACGGTATTTCCCGGGGCCGGCCCCGTTTTCATGGGCGCCGCCGCCTACGGGGCCGCGCTCTCCTGGGCGGCCTCGCACCTTCTGGCTGTGACGTTCGGCTTCCCCCTCCTCTGGCTCACGGCGGCGGCCCTCACCCTCTGGGCGCTGAGAGCCGGGCGGGGCCTTTAGGCGCGCGTGTGCCCACACCAGCGGGACACACTGTCGCGGCCCTGGCGGTCTGGACCGCCTCGAGGCCGTGGACGTTGCGTGCGATTGCGAGCCCCTGGCTCTGGCTGGTGCTCCTCTCCGCCAGCGCACCGGATCTCGACTTTTTGCCCGGGATACTCCTGGGCAACGAGTCGCTCTTCCACCGGGGGGCGGGACACAGCTTGGCGGGAAGCTTTCTGTACGGGCTCTCGGTGCTGGTGCCCGCCCTGATTCTGACACGGTCGTGGAGGAAGGCGCTGCAGGCGGCCGCTCTCGGAGCGGGACTCTTCCTGTCCCACCTCCTTCTCGATCTCGTGGGCCGCGATCCGTCCCCTCCCCACGGGATACAGGTTTTCTGGCCCTTTAGCGATGTCTACCTCGTCTCGCCGTGGCACCTCTTCCCCCATCTCGAGCGGCACCCCTTCGACTGGTCGGTGATCCCCAGGGCCATCCCGGTCGTTGCGGCGGAGGTGGTTCTCCTCGTGCCGCTGCTTCTCGCGGCCCGCGGGCTGCGGCTCAGGCGGGAGGGGAGGAAGAGCCGCTCTTCTTGAATACCGCCGCGCCAGGAGGTACCATACGCGTCTATGCAGAATGAAAAGGATACGTACCCTCTCGACATTTCGGTGGTGATCCCCGTTTACGAGGAAGAGGGTTCCGTCGAGGAGCTCGTTGCACAGCTGATCGAGGTTCTTGACCGGACGGAACGCTCCTTCAAGATCCTCTTCGTCGACGATGGCTCATCGGACGACACCCTCAGGATCCTGAGAGAGGCCAACGAGAGGGATGACCGGGTCAAGATTGTCAGCTTCCGGCGGAACTTCGGCCAGACCGCCGCCCTGGCGGCGGGCTTCGACTATGCCAGGGGAGGCATTGTCGTCACCCTCGACGGCGATCTGCAGAACGACCCGGAGGACATTCCGCGCCTCGTGGAGAAAGTGGAGGAGGGGTATGATCTGGTGAGCGGCTGGAGGGTGAAGCGGCGCGACCCCTTCCTGTCGCGCCGCCTGCCTTCGATGATCGCCAACTGGCTCATCTCCCGCATAACGGGGGTAAAGCTGCACGACTACGGCTGCACCCTGAAGGCCTTTCGACATGAGGTGGTGAAAAAAGTCAGTCTCTACGGGGAGATGCACAGGTTTATCCCGGCCATCGCTTCGGGCCTTGGGGTGTCGGTGGCGGAACTCCCCGTCAATCACCGCCCGCGAACGACGGGCAAGTCCAAATACGGCCTCTTCCGGACGGTAAAAGTGATCCTCGACCTGATCACGGTGAAGTTCATGCTCAGCTATTCGACTCGGCCGATCCACATCTTCGGGCTCATCGGCCTGGGATGCGGCGGGCTGGGCGTGGCCATCGGGGTCTGGCTCTTCTTTCAGAAGCTCATTTTGCGGATGCCGATCGGGAACCGCCCGGCGTTGCTTCTGGCCGTCCTGCTGGTCTTCATAGGGGTGCAGTTCATCACCATCGGCCTGCTGGCGGAGTTGCAGACGCGGGCCTACCACGAAACCCAGGGCAAGGCCACCTACACGGTTCGTGAAACCGTCGGTCTCTAGCCCGGATATTTCATGACCCTTGATCTCACGTAATCTCCACGCTCTCGCAACGAAGTTCATGAAATATCCGTGCCAGCCCCGCACTTTCTGACGCCTCGCCGCCGAGTCGTCAAGGTTCGGCAGGACGGAACACTCCTGCCCCCGCGATGCTCCGAGTCCGCCCCGACAGAACGGCCTTCGCGGCGCTCTCTTGCCTTCAAGGAGGCAACATACTAGAATCCGCGCCTATGGGAGGGGAGAGGAAATTCCGGGCCGTGCGCGGCGTAAAGGACATTCTGCCGGAACAGGTTGCTGCCTGGCGGCACGTGGAGCGGACCTTCCGGGAGGTCTTCGCTCTCTACGGCTACGGCGAGATTCGCGTCCCGATCTTTGAGGAAACGGCCCTCTTTGCCCGAAGTATCGGCGAAACCAGCGATATCGTCGAGAAGGAGATGTACACCTTCCCCGACAAGAGCGGCAACTCCCTTACCCTCAGGCCCGAAGGCACCGCGTCGGTGGTGCGGGCCTTCATGGAGAACAGCCTCGATAAACTTCAGCCTCCGGTGAAACTCTTCTACATGGGTCCCATGTTCCGCTACGAGCGGCCCCAGAAGGGGCGTTTTCGCCAGTTTCACCAGATCGGCTGCGAGTTTTTCGGCGTTGCCGGCCCGGAGGCCGACGCCGAGCTGCTGCAGATGGTCCACTACGCCTTCGACCGCCTCGGTGTGCCGGGGCTGAAGCTGAAGATCAACAGTCTCGGCGACGGCGAGTGCCGTCCGAAGTACCGTGAGGCTCTGATCGATTATTTTCGACCCCTGGCGGAGAAACTCTGCGAAAACTGCCGGCGCCGGCTGGAGGCGAATCCCCTGCGGGTCCTGGACTGCAAGGCCGCTTCCTGCCGTGAGCTGAGACGGGAAGCCCCCCGGACTGGCGACTTTCTCTGCGGGGACTGCGGGAATCACTTTCAGGCGGTCAAGGGGTACCTCGAAGAGTGGGGCGTACCCTGCACCGTTGACTCCGAAATGGTCCGGGGCCTCGACTACTACACCCGGACCACGTTCGAGCTCACCTCCGATCGGCTCGGCTCGCAGGATGCCGTCGCCGCCGGGGGCCGCTACGACGAGCTGGTAGAATCGTTCGGCGGACCGCCGACTCCCGGCCTCGGGTTCGCCCTGGGAATGGAGCGGCTCGTGCTCCTGCTTCCTGAGGGTGCCGGGGGGGGAGAGAGGGTGCCGCCCGTCTTCGTGGCCGCTCTCGGAGAGGAGGCGCGCCGGATCGGCCTGCGTTACGTGACCGAGCTGCGCCGGAAGGGAGTGCCGGCCGCCCTGGACTACGACGGCAGAAGTCTCAAGAGCCAGATGCGCCGTGCGGACCGCATGGGTGCGCGCCACGTGCTCATCCTCGGTGACAAGGAGCTGGAGGCGGGGCGGTTGCTCCTGCGCGACATGAGCACGAAGGAGCAGGAAGAGGTGAGCATCGGGAGCGCCGTGGAGCGCGCTGCCAATCTGAACAGAAAAGCTGCGGAGTGAAAGCAGAGCCAGGGGAGAGAACCAGATGACGGGAAGCGAGACCAGAAAGAAATTCCTCGACTACTTCGCCGGGGCAGGGCACGAGGTCATCCGCAGCTCTTCCCTGGTGCCGGCCAAGGACCCGACGCTGCTTTTCACCAACGCCGGCATGGTCCAGTTCAAGGACATCTTTACCGGCGTCGAGAAGCGGCCCTACACGCGGGCGGCCTCGTCCCAGAAGTGTGTCCGCGCCGGCGGCAAGCACAACGATCTGGAGAACGTGGGCCGCACCGCCCGCCATCACACCTTTTTCGAGATGCTCGGCAACTTCTCCTTCGGCGACTACTTCAAGGCAGAGGCGATCGAGTACGCCTGGGAGTTCCTGACGAAGGTCGTCGGCCTTGATCCGGAGCGCCTCTGGCCGACGGTTTTCACCGAGGACGACGAGGCGTCGGTTCTCTGGGTGAGGATTGCCGGGGTCCCCGCCGATCGCGTGGTCCGCCTGGGGGAGGAGGACAACTTCTGGGCAATGGGCGAGACCGGACCCTGCGGACCCTGCTCGGAGATCATCTATGACCAGGGGCCGGGCATAGGGTGCGGGCGCCCGGAGTGCGCTGTCGGCTGTGACTGCGACCGCTACCTCGAGATCTGGAACCTGGTGTTCATGCAGTTCGACCGCGATGCCTCGGGAAAGCTCACCCCCCTTCCGAAGCCGAGCATAGACACCGGCATGGGGCTGGAGCGGCTCGCCGCGGTGCTGCAGGGCAAGCAGAACAATTTCGACACGGACCTCTTTGCGCCGCTGCTGCGCTTTGTGGAGGAGACGAGCGGGAAAACTTACGGCGGGGCGGAAAAGGACGACGTCTCCATGCGCGTTATCGCCGACCACCTGCGGGCCGCCGCCTTTCTCGTCGGTGACGGGGTCCTGCCCTCCAACGAGGGCCGGGGCTATGTGCTGCGACGGATCATGCGCCGCGCGGCCCGCCACGGAAAGATGCTCGGAGTCACCGAGCCGTTCCTCCACCGGGGGACCGAGGTGGTCGCCGCCGCCATGAAGGACGCCTATCCCGACCTGACGGGCAACCTGGAGTTCATACGGAAGGTGACGAGGGTGGAGGAGGAGCGGTTTATCCACACCCTCGACCAGGGCATGAGCCTTCTTGAGGAGATAATGGAGAAGGCCGGGAAGAAGGGTGAAAAACAGATACCCGGCCGTGACCTCTTCCGGCTCTACGATACCTTCGGATTTCCCCTTGACCTGGCGGGGGAGATCGCGGGGGACGCCGGGCTCCTCCTTGACAAAAGGGGTTTCGAGGAGGCGATGGAGGAGCAGCGCACCCGGGCCCGGGCCTCCTGGACCGGTTCGGGTGAGACGGCGGTGGCGGGAATCTACCCGAAGCTCCTCGCCGAGTTCCCGGAGACGGAATTCACGGGGTACGGAGAGGTGGACTCGGAAGCGAAGGTTCTGGCCATCATCAAGGGGGAAGATCTGGTCGAATCGGCCCACGCCGGCGACGAGGTGGAAGTCCTCCTCGATCGGACTCCCTGCTACGCTGAATCAGGGGGTCAGGTCGGCGACACCGGGAAGATAAGAAGCGAAAAAACGCTTTTTGCCGTGGATGATACATGCCAACCATTCAAGAAGTACATTATCCATCGGGGGAATGTGCTTGAAGGGGATCTCAGCGCGGGCGACTCGGTGTCGGTTATTGTCAACGCCGTTCGCCGGGGGAGAATTGCCCGCAACCACACCGCCACCCACCTTCTGCAGGCGGCTCTGCGCAAGGCACTGGGGGACCACGTCAAGCAGGCCGGCTCCCTGGTGGATCCGGAGCGTCTGCGCTTTGACTTCACTCACTTCACCGCCATGACCTCCGAAGAGGTGGAGACGGTGGAGGAGGAAGTGAACTCCTCGGTCTGGAAGGACATCGAGCTCATGAAGAAGGAAATGTCCCTGGACGAGGCCGTCGCTTCGGGCGCCACGGCGATCTTCGGCGAGAAATATGAGGACCGGGTCCGGGTGGTGAGAGTCCCCGGCGTCTCCGCGGAGCTCTGCGGGGGCATTCACATCGGCCGCAGCGGAGAGATCGGCCTCTTCAAGATCACTTCCGAGGGGAGCGTGGCGGCGGGGGTGCGGCGCATCGAAGCCGTCACTGGAGACGGAGCTTACGCCCACGTGCGAAGCCGGGAGAAAGAGCTGGCGAAGGTGGCTGGCGCCCTGAAGACGACTCCTGCCAAGGCCGCCCAGAGGGCGGAAAGACTCACCGAACAGGTGCGTTCCCTGGAGAAGCACGTGGCAGACCTGAAGGCCCGTATGGCCAGGGGCGCCGGGGGAGACGTTGCCGGGCAGGTCAGGGAGATAAAGGGAGTGAAGCTCCTTGCGTCCCGCATGGACGGTCTCGACATGGAGACGCTTCGCAGCACTGTTGACCACTTCAAGGACAAGCTGGGCTCGGGCATAGTCGTGATCGGTTCCGTTGCGGGAGGGAAGGTTCTCCTGGCCTGCGGCGTCACCGGGGATCTTACCGCCGCGCACAAGGCCGGCGATATCGTGAAGAAGACCGCCGCCGTCTGCGGCGGCTCCGGTGGCGGCAGGCCCGACCTGGCCACCGCGGGGGGGAAAGACCCCTCGAAGCTCGACGAGGCCTTGAAGGCGGTGGAGTCCTTTCTGTAGGGAAGGGCGAGAGGGGCGCGTGCGAACCGTCAGGGATCGTGTCGGGCTGCCGGCCGTGGTTCTGGCGGCAGCCCTGGCCGCATCCTCCTGCCAAGGGGCCAGGTCCGAGGATGGCGGTTCCGCAGATAGAACGGTCTCCATCATGGAGGTCGAACTTGTCTGTGACGGGGATTCTGGAGAGAGCATCGAGAGGTGGGGAAAAACCGGCCAGGCCAGAGGGTGCTCCGATGGTCCGATCCGGCAGGGGAGGTGGGCCTTCCGGGAGGAAGGGTACCTGAACCTGGTGGGGTTCTATGAAAATGGCCGCAAGCACGGGACGTGGACAGTCTTCAACCAGGACGGCACGGTCTTTGCCAGGATATTTTTCGATAACGGGCGAAAGACGGGCAAGCAGTACTTCTAGAGAATTACCGCTATCCGTTGTGTCTCCGTGCAGCGACGAGAAACAGACCATGGAGAACACGCATGAATCATTCTCCGGATGCCTTATGCCAGCGGGCACACAGACACCGTCGGCACTATCGCCCGCATGAATTACAACGTGGCCTAATATAGGGATATTCCGCGCGGGCTGCAGGCAATACCAGCCTCACATTCCGCAGATATGCGGTGATATTTCTGCGGTTTGCAACTGCCTGATAAAAAACATTATTTGTCCTTCTTCGACATAATGACGGAAGCGGACTTTTCGCTCCATATCGCCAAAAGCTTTAGAACTTTCTGGTAGTTCTCGATCGCACGAGCGAACTGTCCGGCTTGAGAGGCCGGCACGAGGCTGTTGACGAAACGTCCCTTTTCTCGCCGAGTCCATTCATAGTAGGGTCCGTGGAGCGCATCGGGA
>JAUWCW010000057.1 GCA_030609125.1 Candidatus Rokuibacteriota bacterium | reverse complement strand
CCGCCGCGGGGGCGATCTGTTTTGCGCTCCGGCGCGGGACCCTTGCCGGCCGGTCGCGTGGTGGCCCCGTCAGGAGGGCCCTGCTTGGCTGTGGCTGGCTCGAACGGCGGCGCCAGCATAACCTCCTCGCCCTCGGCCTCGGCCTCCGCCGCTTCCACTTCCTGCGCTACGCGGCTGTGGGCCACCGACGCGATGACTCGATCGAGCTCCTCGAGCAGTTCCGCCTTGGCCTCGGCCACGCCCCGGACGGATCCGATATGCTCCAGGTGCACGGGCCCGACGTTCGTCACAACTCCCACCTCGGGACGGGCGATCTCCGCCAATCGTCGTATCTCGCCCCTCCTGTTCATGCCCATCTCCAGCACCGCCACCTGGTGATCCTCTTCGAGCTCGAGGACCGTCAGGGGAAGGCCGATCAGGTTGTTGAAGTTGCCCCTGTTCTTGTGCACTCTCCAGCACCGCCCCGCTACGGAGGCGGCCATTTCCTTGGTGGTTGTCTTGCCGTTGCTCCCCGTGATGCCTACAACCCGCACGGGCAGCATCGACCTGTGAAAGGCGGCGATGTCCCCCAGGCCCCTCTCCGTATCGTCCACGGCGATAACAGCCCTGTCGGCGAATCCGACAGCCTGGCCGGAAACGCTCTCCCGCGCCCATTCCCCGCCGTCGACGAGAGCGCCCCAGGCGCCCTTGCGGAAGGCCTCGGCGACGAAGTCATGCCCGTCGAAGCGCTCTCCCCTGAGGGCGACAAAGAGGTCTTTTTCGCCCACCGAGCGGCTGTCCGTGGCCACGCCGAGGGCCTCACCGGCCCCGGGCTGCAGCACTCTGCCCCCGGTGCACCGTCTCACTTTCTCTGTGGTCAGAACCGGCACGGACAGGACTCCTCTCACTTTCCCGCTTCCCTCAGGGCCCGGCGGGCCTCTTCCCTGTCGGAGAAGGGCACGGTCCGCCCTGAGAGGACCTGGGTCTCCTCGTGTCCCTTCCCCGCGATAAGCACCACGTCGCCCTCGCCCGCCGCCGCGATCGCCTTGCCGATGGCCTCTCTCCGGTCGGGTACGATGCGGAGGCGCTCACCCGCCTCGCCCTGCGCCCGGTACCCATCGGCGATCTCCTCCAGGATGTCCCCGGGATCCTCGCTGCGGGGGTTGTCGCTCGTCAGAAACGTGCAGTCCGCAAGGCGGGCGGCCACCCCGCCCATGAGCCGGCGCTTTCCCCTGTCGCGGTCACCGCCGCAGCCGAAAACCAGCAGGAGGTTCCCCTCCACCAGAAGACGGGCCGCCCTGAGGGCATTTCCCAGGGCTTCCGGGGTGTGCGCGTAGTCGACGATCACCGCCGGCTCGCCTTCACGGGAGACTTTTTCAAAGCGGCCGGGAACCGTATCCGCCCCCTCAATTCCCCGGATCACGTCTTCCGGCGCCAGACCGTATTCACAGGCCGCGGCGGCGGCGGCGAGAACGTTGTAGACGTTGAATATCCCCAGCAGCCCCGACCGTATGACAAGTTCCCTGCCCGCCGGCGCGTGCAGAGTGAACCTGATGCCGGAAGAATCGGCTGTCACGTCCCTGGCGGTGTAGTCCGCACCATCCGCGAGACCATAGGAGACGGCGTTCGGCGTCATGTCGAGAAGCCTCCGGCCGAACGGATCGTCGATGTTGACGAGGACCGTCTCAGGCCTGTAGTTTCTGAAAAGCCGCGCCTTCGCCGCGAAGTAGTCCTCCATGTCGGCATGGAAGTCGAGGTGGTCCCTTCCGAGGTTCGTGAAGACCGCCACGCGGAAGGCGCACCCGCCGACCCGGTGCTGCGCCAGGGCGTGAGACGAGATCTCCATGGCCACCGCCCGGACGCCGTCATCCGCCATGCGGCCGAGAATGCGCTGCAATTCCGCCGCCTCGGGTGTGGTGCACGGCGCCTCCTCCCGGCGCCCGTCCCAGCGGTATTCGATGGTGCCCACCACACCGGCCTTCACACCCGCCTCCCTGAAAACACTTTCGAGCACGTGCGTGATACTCGTCTTGCCGTTGGTGCCGGTGATCCCGAAGAGGTCGAGCCTGCCGGAGGGGTGGCCGTAGAACCTGTCCGCCGCCTCCGCGAGGGTCAGCCGCACGTTGTCCGTCTCCACCACTGCCACATCGCTCCCCACCGTCTCCCGCTTCCCGCGGCCTTTTTCGACAAGAAGGGCCGAGGCCCCCCTCGCCACGGCCTCCCTGAGGTGGGAGTGGCCGTCGCTGCGGGGCCCCGAAAGCGCGGCGAAGAGGTCTCCTCGCCGGAGGCTTCTCGTGTCGACCGCCAATCCTGTCACCTCCCGGCTCCTGTTTCCATGCACCGTCACCTTCCCCGCTTCCTCCGAAGGCCCGAAGAGCTCGCGCACCTGCACGGTCGCCTACCCTAGGACTCCGCGACCAGCACCCGGCCGCCCTCCGTGGCGGGCACGTTCAGGTACCGCAGGGCGCGTTCGACAAAGCGGCTGAAGACCGGCGCCGCCACGCTCCCGCCCCAGATCGACCCTTCCGGTTCGTCGATCATCACCACCACCACCAGGCGGGGAGAGTCGGACGGGGCACACCCGGCGAAGGACGCCAGGTAGCGCTTGTTGGAGTACGTCTTCTCCCGGCTGTCGTACTTCTGTGCCGTCCCGGTCTTGCCCGACACGCGGAAGCCCTCCACGGAGGCCTCCTGTCCCGTACCGTCCGTTACCACCCGGGCGAGCACCGACCGGATGCGGCGGCTCGTCTCGGGCGAGATTATCCGCCGCACGGGAACCGGGCCGTTCCGCTTCACCACGTTTCCCTCGTCATCGATGATTTCCCGCACGACGTAGGGCCGGTAGAGCGTCCCGCCGTTCACGAGGGCCGCGTAGGCCGCCGCCATCTGCAGGGGAGTCACCGAAAGCTCCTGCCCGATGGCAAGGGCGGAAATGGAAAGCCCCGACCATTTCGGCACGGGGCGCAGAAGACCCGGAGACTCTCCGGGCACGTCGATTCCGGTCTTTTCGCCGAAACCGAATTTGCGGAGGTACTCATAGTACTTGTCCGCCCCGAGCTTGATGGCCATCTTCGTCGCCCCGATGTTGCTCGAGTTCACGACAACTCCCACCGCGTCGAGATAGCCGTGGGGGTGCACGTCGTGGAGAACTCTGCCCATAAAGGGCATCGCTCCCTCCTCGCAGTAAAAGAGCGAGCGGGGTGTGACGGCCTTTTCCTCCAGCGCCGCCGCGAGAAGAACGGGCTTGAGGATCGATCCCGGCTCCACCAGGTCACCGATGGCCCGGTTCCGGAAATAGCGGGGTCCGTAGCGCTGGAACTCGTTGGGGTTGAAGTAGGGCAGGTTGGCCATGGCTAGAACCTCACCCGTGCCGGGAGCGAGCACCACTATGCTTCCGCCCCGGGCTTCGGCTTCCCTCACGCCGCGGGCAAGCTCTTTCTGGGCTATGTGCTGAAGGGCCTCATCGATGCTGATCCTGACCTCAGCCCCTTCCTCGAGAATTTCCCGCGGCGGACCGGAGAGGAGAATGTCCCGGCCTCGGGCATCCTTCTCCACCACCAGCCACACCGCCTCCCGCAGCAGATACTCCTCGTAGGCGAGCTCGATCCCTTCGAGCCCCTGGTTGTCAATGCCCGCTATGCCGACAAGCTGGGCGGCCATTTCCCTCTGCGGGTAGTAGCGCCTGTTCTCCTTGAGAAAGCCGATCCCTTCGAGTTCGAGGTCTTTGATGGAAGCTGCAACATCGGGAGAAACCCGCCGGTGCAGCCAGACAAATGAGCGGCTCTTGCGAAGCTCGGCGAGAAAAGACCGGGCGCTCTTGCCGGTTATGCGGGAGAGCTGCCTTGCCGTGGCCGGCGGGTCCTTTACGCGGGAGGGCACGCCGAAGACCGAGTCCACCTCGACGTTCACCGCCAGCTTTCGCCCGTTGCGGTCGCTTATGTCTCCCCGCTTGGGTGCAAACCGGACCTCTTCGTAGATCTGTGAGGCAGCCCTGCTCGAGAGCTTCTGGTGAAACACGACCTGGAGATAATACAGGCGGGCCAGGATAGCCCCGCCGCAAAACGAAAGAAGAAGTGCTACCGATACAATCCTGACCTTTACCTTGCTTTGAAACCCCTTTTTCATTTCCTCTTGTCTTCGCAACAGATTGGGGGAGCGTTCCCTGCAGCCCTCCCCCTTACAGCGCCTCTATAATTGTGCGCAGCCGGACCGACAACCCTCTCTGCGCCCGCTTCGTTTCCTTTCCGCCCTGCACGTGTCCGGCGGCATTCTCTTCCCGGGTCTCCGGCACCCTCACCGTCACCACCTGCTCAGGTGTCAGGAGGACCATGCCCAGGTCCCTGACGGCCAGTTCGGCCACGACATCCAGGTTCTGCAGGCTCGCCAGCTCCACCACAAGCTGATCGCGCTCCGCCTGAAGGGCCTGGTGCTCCCTGCGGAACTGGTCGATCTCGTACCCGGCCCTGATGACCTGAACGCCCTGGAGGATGTAGAAGAGCAGGGCCGCCACCGGAACCGCCACCACCAGAAGATAGGCCGCTATGGAGCCGAGCCTCATCCGGGCCTTTTCCCGCTTCAGTCCATCGTTCCTGATGGAGGCGCCGAACCATTCCCTTGGCAGTGCGTGCGACATGAGCCTGTCAGTTCTCCTTTCTGCGGACCGCCCGGAGGCGGGCAGAGCGGGACCGGGGATTCCTCCGGACCTCTTCGGGTCCGGGCCGCACGGGCTTTCTGGTGAGAAGGTCCACCACCGGCTCGCGCCTCTCCATACCTCTCCCGGCCAGGTCCCGAAAAACGTTCTTGACTATCCTGTCCTCCAGCGAGTGGTAGGCGATGCAGCAGCACCTTCCTGCGGGGCCAAGCAGCCGCGGCATCTGCTCCAGCACCTGCTCGAGTGCTTCCATCTCCGCGTTGACTGCTATCCTCAGGGCCTGGAACGTTCTTGTGGCGGGGTGTATCCTCCCCCTCCTGGGCCGCCGGCCGCCGAGTGCGCCTTCCACGGCATCCGCCAGCGTCGCCGTGGTGAGCGGAGCCTGCGCCGCCGCATCCTTGATGGCGCGGGCTATGGTCCCCGCTCTCCGCTCCTCACCGTAGGTCCTGATCAGCATCGCCAGTTTCTCCTCCGGCGTCTCCCTGATGAAACGGTCCGCCGTCATCTTCGCCTCCTGGTCCATCCTCATGTCGAGAGGCGCGTCGTTCCTGAAGCTGAAACCCCTTTCGGCCCTGTCTACCTGAAGCGACGAGAGGCCGAGATCGAGCAGGAGCCCGTCCACCCGTTCAACTTTCTGCTGCTGAAGAACGTCGCCCAGGTCCCTGAAGTTGGCATGACAGAGCACGAAGCGCCCCCGGTATCTCTCCAGGGCCTTTTCGGCCTGCTCCAGCGCTTCCCGGTCCTGGTCAATTCCTATGAGCGAGCCGTCGGGTGAACTGGCCTCCAGTATGGAGGCCGCGTGTCCTCCGCATCCGACGGTGGCATCGACAAAAGTCTTGCCCGGTCCGCAAGCGAGGAGATCGACCACCTCCCTGACCATGACAGGCTGGTGGATCCGCGCCTCCGACACATCACATCTCCAGGTCGACGAGCTTGGCGGCGATCTCTTCGAAGTTCTCCTGCGAATCGCTCAGGAAAGCCCCCCACCTCTCCTTGCTCCAGATCTCTATTCTGTTGGCCACTCCCGTGAGGACCACTTCCTTCTCGAGACCGGCGAACTCTCTCAGGGTGGGAGGAATGAGAATCCTTCCCTGGCGGTCCAGGGGGCATTCCGACGCTCCGGAGAAGAAATACCTGACAAAGGCCCTCATGTCCTTGCGAAGCATGGTGGAGAACATTGACTGGCCGCGGATCTTCTCTTCCAGGAGTCGCCACTCCTCACGGGTGAAGCCGAGGAGGCACGAGTCGAAGTTCGTCAGAATGAGCACATCTTCCTGGTGCTCCGAGAGAACTTCACGGAACTTGGACGGTATGCTCAGCCGCCCCTTGGAATCAAGCGTGTGTGAGTAACGCCCTTTGAACAAGCCCGCCACCTCTCTGGGAACCTATCCCACCTTTCCCCACTTCTCCCCACTTCGACGGAGTTTAGTTCATGTATATGGGTGTGTCAAGGAGAAAAGACCTGTCGGCGCAGCTTCCAGTGGGGCCGGGACAGCGAAGGGGTCTGGATCTTAACATACTGACATAAAAGATTTTTTCGGGACTTGTCGGGAGGAGTGCGTGGCCTCTCAGGGCAAAGGCCGGGCTGAGGACCGAGGAGGAGACAGCGGAGGAGGGGTTAGACCTTTCTGACGATCCTGTTCTGCTCGTCGAGGACGATGATGCCGGGCTTCAGGGTCTTCACCTCTTCCTCGTCGTAAAAGGCGTAGGAAGCGATGATGACCTCGTCGCCCTTCTCCACAAGGTGGGCGGCGGCCCCATTGACGCAAATTTCGCCGGAGCCCTCGGGGGCCTCGATGGCGTAGGTCTCAAAACGCTTTCCGTTGGTCAGATTGTACACCTGGATGTTCTCGTGGTGGAGAATGTCGACAGCTTTCATGAGAGCTGCGTCAATCGTTGCCGATCCCTCGTAATCGAGCCTCCTGTCCGTCACTGTGGCCTTGTGGATCTTGGACTTGAGCATGTTCCTTTTCATGAACGCTGTTTTTCCTTTTTCCTTGCTGCCTTCTTCGGGCCTTTCGCTTCGGCGGCCTTCTTAGCTTTTCTGAGCTTTTCTTTCTTGTCCAGTACCACCAGGTCCACGAGAAGGTTGTCGATCAGTCTCGTCCTGCCGATTCTCACCGCCAGGGCTATAAGAGTCTTGAACTCAACTGCTTCCAGGTCGGTAAGCGTTTCAGGGTGGCAGATCGAAATGTAGTCCACGTCGGCCCCGGGTTGAGAACGGATGACCTCTCTCATGTTCGATACGATGATCGAGGCGTTTCGCTCCCCGGCGACGATAAGCTTTTCCGCCACCTCCAGGGCGCGGCGCAGCGAAAGCGCCGCCTGCCTCTGATCTTCCGTGAGGTAGACGTTTCTCGTGCTCAGGGCGATCCCGTCCTTGTCCCTGACAATGGGACGCCGCTCAATCTCCACCTGGAGGTTCAGGTCTTTGACCATCTTTTTCACGATCAAGGCCTGCTGGTAATCTTTCTCGCCGAAGAACGCAACCTGGGGCTGGATGATGTTGAAGAGCTTCATCACCACCGTAGCCACCCCCCGGAAGTGTCCGGAACGGTTTCGCCCGCAGAGCCTCCTGGAAAGATCATTCACCTCCACGTAGGCCTTGTAGCCTGAAGGGAACATCTCCACCGCCTCGGGAGCGAATACCGCCGCCACGCCTCCGAGCTTCTGCAGCTTTTCCATGTCGCCTTCCAGGTCGCGAGGATACTGCCCCAGGTCCTCGTGGGGAGCGAACTGCACGGGATTGACAAAGATGCTCACAACGACAAGGTCACAGCGCTTTTTGAATCTCTTGGCCGCTTTGACCAGGCTCAGGTGGCCCTCATGAAAACCGCCCATGGTGGGAATAAGGCCGACCTTTTTTTTCTTTTTCGCGGCGGCCTCGGAAAAGGCCCTCATTTCTGTTATGGTGCGGATGAGTTTAATTGACGATGTTTTTTTCATCAGGAAACTTTCCTCCCCGGACCTCTTTACAGAACTCCTGGACTGCCCTCTCGGCTTCCGCCCCGAGCTCGGCGTACCGTTTCACGAAACTCGGCGTAAACTCGCGAAAGATCCCGAGAAGGTCGTGCAGCACCAGGACCTGACCGTCGCACTCGCTGCCGGCGCCGATTCCTATGGTTGGTATTTTCAGGGACGCGGTTATCTCGCCCGCCAGCGCGGACGGGATTCCCTCCAGAACCAGGGCGAAAACCCCCGCTTCTTCAAGGGCCCGGGCCCCGTCGACAATCTCCCTCGCCCGCCCCGGCTCCTTCCCCTGGACACGATACCCTCCGAAGGCGTGAACCGACTGGGGCGTGAGGCCCACGTGGCCCATAACGGGGATGCCCATGGAAACGATCCCGGCAACCGTTTCGGCTGCCTCGAGGCCGCCCTCAAGCTTGACGGCAGCGGCGCCGCCCTCCTTGAGGAACCTTCCCGCGTTTCGCCTCGCCTCGGCCCGGCTCACCTGGAACGACAGAAAGGGCATGTCGCTGACGAGAAGAGCACGCCTGGCGCCCGCCGCGGCGGCCCGGGTGAAGACGAGCATCTCCTCCATCGTAACCGGCAGGGTCGTGCCGTAACCGAGCGCCACCTGGGCCAGGGAATCGCCGACGAGAATCACGTCCACTCCCGCTTCCTCCACGATACGGGCCCACGAGAAATCCGTTGCCGTCACCATGACGATCTTCTCCCCCCGTGACTTTTTCTCCTGCAGGGTGCGGGCTGTCACTCTGTCCATGATACGGGCACCTTCAGCTTCGCACCGAACGGGGAGGCGTGTAGTATTCCGTCCCCTTCTTGGCGTTTCGGATCTGGCGTGTCAGGTCGTCCAGATCGGCGGGATTCTTCACGAAATCGATGACACTCGTGTTGATCACCAGCAGCGGTGTTTCGGAGTAGTGGAAGAAAAAGTAATTGTAGGCCTGGTTAAGCTCCTCCACGTACTGCTTCGATATGTGCTTTTCATACTCCCGGCCCCTCCTCTTGATGCGCTCTATGAGGATCTCGGTGCTTGCCTGAAGGTAGATCACAACATCGGAAACGATCACGCGCGCCTTGAGGAGCGCATAGATCTGCTCGTAGAGGGCCAGCTCGTTGTCGTCGAGGTTGAGGTAGGCGAAAATCTTGTCCCTGTCAAAGAGGTAGTCACAGACCACGTTCTGCTGAAAAAGGTCCTGCTGGGCAAGCTCCATCTGCTGCCGGTACCGTGAGAGAAGGAAAAAAAGCTGCGTCTGAAAGGCGTAGCGCTTGGTGTCGGTGTAGAAGTGCTTCAGGAAGGGGTTGTCTTCCGCCGCCTCGAGAACCCGCCGGGCGGAAAATTTTTTCGCCAGGAGGTTCACCAGACTCGTCTTGCCGACTCCGATCGGCCCCTCAATGACTATGCTCTTCCCTTTTTCAGACATGCTTCGGCTTCCAGCCTCACGACCCGGACGGGACATCGGTGGAGGCGCCGGCTCCGGTCCGGGGCATCACCAGCCCCCCCAGAGGCGCACGTCCTCCCGGCCGCCGCATTCTCTCAAGAGCCGGGACGCGGTTTTCCCGAGCACGGGATGAACAACCGACGGGGCAATCTCCGCCAGAGGGACGAGAACGAAGGCGCGCTCGTGGAGGCGGGGGTGGGGAACAACCAGCTTTCTCTCTTTCACTATCCTTTTGCCGAAAAGGAGCACGT
>JAUWCW010000179.1 GCA_030609125.1 Candidatus Rokuibacteriota bacterium | reverse complement strand
AGGACACGATGGAGTCCTGCGGCAACTCGGTGCTGATGTACCCGGCGGCCCGGTAGGTGTTCTCGTTGATCGTGGGCTCCAGCTTCACCATCTCCACCGGCAGCTCCGGCTCGACCGGCTCGGCCTCGGGAGGCGGGGCCTGCACCACGGGAGGCGCCACCGGCAGGGGCGGATAGGCGTCCTTCACCGTGTCCGCCGCCAGGCCCTCTTTCTCACCGGCGCCGGGCAGAACGATCGTGTCCCCGGGAAAGATCACCTGGGGATCGGTGACCTGGGGATTGGCCTCGAGCAGCTCCGGCCAGCGCTTCGTGTCACCCAGAAGCTTTCCGGCTATGCCGGAGAGCGTGTCGCCCGGCCGCACGATGTACGGATCTTCCGATCCTTCACCGGCAACTGCACCTGGCCCGGCGGCCAGAAGGATCAACGCTGCAGCCGCAAAAAGGAAAACACCCGGAATCGCTGTCCGCTTCATGAGACACCTCGCTCTCATAGGATGTTGTTTTCTCGCCCAGCCGGCTTCGCCTTCTCTCTCTACCGCCACTGGGACAGCTTCTGCTCCGCTATGGAAGCCTCATTCGAGGCAGGATAACTGCTGACGACCTGCTTCAGGGCGGCGAGAGCCTCCTGGTCTCTTCCCGCCTCCTTGAGGGCCAGCCCCTTTTTCAGAAGAGCCGCGGGGGCCTTGTTGCCCGCACGGAAGTGTTTCCCGACCTTGTCGAACTCCACCACGGCCAGCTCGAAGTTTTTCTGGGCGTAGTAGCACTCTCCGATCCAGTACTGGGCGTTGTCGGCAAGGTCATGATCGGGGTAGTTGCCGACGAACTCCTCGAATTCGAGAATGGCGCGCTGGTAGTCCTCTCTGGTGAAGCTGGCGAGGGCTGAGCGATAGAGGTCGGCGGCATTCAGCTTCGGCTGAACGACTATGGGCTCGGCCGGCATCTCCGGCCGGGAGGGGAGGGAAACCGGAGGAGGCGTTTCCATGGGAGCCGCCTTGACGGGCGAAACGACGACGGGTGAGGATATGGTCGGCATTTCACCCGCGCTTTCAAAGTCATCGATTGTCCGCAAGTTTTCATCGACTTTATCGCCGAGGAGCCGGAAGCCGTTGTCGAGAATCTCCAGTTTTGTCTGTTGAGCCTCCTGCCGGGTCTTCAGGTCGGTGATCTGTTTCTGCTGCAGCCTCACTTCGTCCTTCAGGGTCTTGAATTCCTTGGTTTCCGTGGCGCAGCCGGTCACAAGAAGAGAAAGCACCGCTCCCGCAATTAGATACCACCGATCCTTCATTGTCCTCCCCCTCGCTCTGGTTGGCTGCGCCGCGGTCCCGAAAAATCAAATTTCCTTTATGATCGTAAGCCCTTTCGCAACTCCATGTCAAGGGATAGCCTTTCGGGGACAGGGGGTCTGTGACGTCTGTCACAGGGGGGGTGGAGCCGGCGGGGAGGGTGAAAAAGCTCAGAGCTCGTTGATGACGAGCCCCGTGGTCAGCTTGGGATGGAAGTTCGTCGATTTCTGCGGCATCTTCTGCCCCGAGACCGCGATGTCCCAGACCTGCTCCTTGCGGGTGGGACGCAGGAAGAAAACCGCCTTGTTCCCGTAACTTTCGGCTTTGACAAAGGCGTCTTCGGCGCGGGAGAGGAAAGATATTCCGCCCTCCTGCAGAAGGTGGGGCTCATCGAGCCCGAGGAGCCCCGAGAAAACCACCTGGTGGAGAATCGTCACGTCGAGAGCCGCCACCTGGGGCGATGTTCCGGGCCTGATCATCGGGGCGGGGTCGAAGTCTGCCTTCATTCGCAGCCCGTAGCAGGTGTCTCCGCCCCGGTAAACCGCCAGGGCCGGAACCCCCTCCTCCTGGGCTTCCAGGAAGCCCTTGACGCGGTCAAGGGCCTCCGCCGCCTTCTCCGGTATCGGCAGCTCGGTAATGTCGAAGGCCTTAGCGAGCTTTGCCATGACGTCCCCGGCATTCTCCACGTCCAGGAGGCGGTGGAAGGGCAGGATCGTCAGGCCCGGAGACTCTATCGGCGCCAGGAACATCATCACGTAGTCGTAGTCCCCTTTAAAGCCCCCCGGGTCCTTTCGCATGCGCCGGCGGTACTCGAGGGCGGTCTCGTAGCGATGGTGCCCGTCGGCTATGATGAACTGCTTGTCCCGCATCTGTTCGTTGATCCAGCTGTGAAACTCCGGCCGGGAAAGACGCCACAGCCTGTGGCCGACTCCCCTGTCATCCTCGAGTTCGATTTCGGCAGGCGAGGCCGTCTCGGCCTGCAGCCGGTCCTGTATCCTGCCTCCCGTATCGGAGAAGAGAGAGAAAATGGCGCTGAAATTGGCCCGGCAGGCGGTGAGAAGATTGAGACGGTCGGCTTTGGGCCCGCTCATGGTGGACTCGTGGGGAAAGGCCCCTTCCCCGAACTCCGTCAGCGCCACCCGGGCGATAAAACCCAGCCGCTGAAAGCTCCTGCCGGCCCATTCGTAATCCTGGCGGTAGGCGTAGACGGCCGGCTCGTCGTCACGCACCAGCACCTTTTCTTCCTTCCACCGGCGATAGGTTGCCGCCGACTGCCGGTAGCGGTCCGGCGAGGAGGCGTCCTGGCCGTCCCGGGCGAGAATGAGACGAACCACGTTCATGGGGTGTCGCTCGTACAGCTCGTCCTGCTCCTCCCGTGAAATCATGTCGTACGGGGGGGCCACCACCTTCGACAGATCGGGGACTTTCTCGGTGTTGTAGCGCATGCCGGCAAAAGGCGCAATTCTGAGGTGATCCGTCACGTCTCTGTCCCTCTGAAATCCGGCAGCTGCTTAGGGCTCACGCAAGAATAACTTCCCATTTTCGCATCTCATCTTCAGGCCGTCTTCGGCCGATCCTCACTCACGAAATCCTCGAAAGAGCCCTGCTATTCCTGCGGTTTCGCTCAATCAGATCGACCAAATCCAACCTGAATATGAGCGCGAATTCTGTGAACTTATTCTTGCGTGAACCCCTAGGTGCCAACGGGGGAGAGCCAGTGCCGGTACTTTTCGTTCTCCCCGCGCACCGCACTGAAAAAGCGGGACTGGATGAGCTCCGTCAGCGGTCCCGGCCTGCCGGCGCCGATCTGCCTGCGGTCCACTTCCCGTATGGGTGTTATCTCTGCCGCCGTTCCGGTGAAGAAGGCTTCGTCCGCGCAGTAGAGCTCGTCCCGGGTGATGTTCTCCTCCCGCACTTCAACGCCCTCGTCCGCGGCGATCTCGAGAACGGACTGGCGCGTTATGCCTTCGAGAACGGTATTGAGGGGCGGCGTCTTCAGGTATCCCCGCCTGGCGATAAAGATGTTCTCGCCCGAGCCCTCGGAAACATTTCCTCCCGTATCGAGGAAAAGGGACTCGTCGTACTCGTCGTTCACGGCCTCGACTTTGCCCATGATGGAGTTGACGTAGTGCCCGCAGACCTTGGCCTTGGTCATGCTGATGTTGATGTGCTGCCTGGTGAAAGACGAAGTCTTCACCCTGATGCCGTTTTTCAGCCCTTCGTCGCCCAGGTAGGCTCCCCAGGGCCAGGCCGCGATGGCGCACTTCACCGGATTGTCACCGGGGTACAGGCCCATGGCGCCGTAACCCACGTATACGAGAGGACGGATGTAACCGGCGTCCAGCTCGTTGATACGGACGGTCTCCAGGATGGCCACCTGGAACTCCTCCCTGGTGAAAGGGATCTTCAGCGCCGAAATGTGAGCCGACGCAAAGAGGCGCTCCACGTGTTCCGGGAGGCGGAAGACCGCCGGCCCAGTGGCTGTCTGGTAGCAGCGGATGCCCTCAAACACACCCAGGCCGTAGTGGAGGGTGTGGGTGAGCACGTGCACCTTGGCGTCCGCCCAGTCGACAAACTCGCCGTCCATCCATATTTTGGAGGTTTCCTGGATCATCGTACCGCTCCTTGTGCGCCCGTGGAAATGCCGGCTTCGGGGCCGGAAAAACAGCGCTTATCATAGGCGATTTCCGCTCGAATTGTCAACGATTTCCGGCCCCGCCGGGGGTGTTTCGAGCGCCGGCAAGGCCGAAGGAGAAATGAGGAGGAAGGTTGCCTTTGGGCCTCTTTCATGCTACTCATCAGGCGATGGACGCTGCCGCGCAGAAAGTTGAGGGACCGCTTCAGGTGGTGGTCTTCACTCTCGAGGGGAAAGCCCTTGCCCTTGACATCGTCCAGGTGCAGGAGATCATCCGCATGGTCGAAATCACGCCGGTGCCGAAGATGCCCCCCTTTGCCCTCGGTGTCATCAACCTCCGGGGGAAGATCGTTCCCATCATCAACATCAGGGAAAAGCTGAACCTTCCGGACCGTCCCGCCACGGCGAAGACCTCCATCGTCCTCATGCGCTCCGGTGACAGGCTCCTTGGCTTTCTGGCGGACGACGTGACGGAAGTCATGACCCTGCCCGGGGGTTCCATTGACAAGCCCGCAAGCGGACCGGACTGGATTCAGTCGGATCTTTTTCTCGGGGTGGGCAAGCTGCCGGGAACGCTTCTGGTCATCATCGACGGAGATCGTCTCCTCTCGCCCCAGGAGGAAAAACTGCTGGAGAAGGCGCGTTCGGCCCCTCTTCCCGTGCCGTAACGCCGCCCCGGTCAGATAACCTTCTCCGGACCGTAAACCGTTCGCACCCGCAACTCCCCCGAGTCCATCCGGAACTCCACCGATCTGCCCCGGGTTCCGCCGGTGTCGACGGCGACGAGGGGAATGTCGAGGCTCGCCAGAACCTCCTCGGCGGCCTGTATGTTTCTCTGGCCGATATCCGCCTGGCCGTCCTTGGACAGATCGAACATGCAGGCCCCCCCGGCTATCTTGGCGGTCATGCCGGATCGGCTGCATCCCCGCTCCTCGAGCAGGTGAACCGAGGCGGGGATGGCGACATCGGCGTACTTGAGCATGTTCTCCCCTTCCCTCCTTCGGCCGAAGGCCTCGTGGGGCAGCATGATGTGAGCGAGGGAGCCGCGCTTGAGCTCGCTGTCATAGATGGCGACGACAACGCAGGAGCCGAGGCCGAGTGTCACCAGGACATC
>JAUWCW010000318.1 GCA_030609125.1 Candidatus Rokuibacteriota bacterium | reverse complement strand
TGTAAGAATTAGCTTTCCTACGACGGGGAATTATAGGCGGTTATAAGAGCAAAATCTATACCACCTTCGACCGCCCCGGGGCCGGAGGACTAATGTGTTGTTTTACAGTCTAATTATTAGTCAACTACGCAGCATAGTGACTGCTCTCACAATCACTATGGCAGACTTATGACGAATTGTCACTATCATGTGACAACCTGGCATGTTTGTGAGGGTCCGCTTCGCGCTTCGGAAGATAGACGGTCACAACGGTCTTGAAGCGAAAAACGGACGATCGCGAAAAGACCTTCGGCCTCCCGTAGCGCCCGATTGACTCCCTCAGTTCGGCCGGGAGCGGCTCGTTCACCCCCTCTGCAATGAAGACGATGGCCTCGGTTTCGGGGCCGGCCGACGCTCCGCCGGAGTAGTATTCCGGCACCGGGTACTCCCAGGTAAAACGGTAAGCGGACCTGTTTGTCTCCTCCGACGGCGGCGCCTCGACACCGGCGTCATGGTAGAAGATCGCCCTGGCGGTATAGAGGTCCAGGAGCGCCACCGTGACGTCCGGATTGATCTTCGGCGACTCCCGCGGGGCGATGTAGATCCTCGCCGCGCGGACGCCCTCCTGGGCGTCGAGATACGCGCCGGCAAGCTGAAGGTTCGCGACACTCATGCTCCTGAGGGAAGGGAGGTAGGCGGCGAGGGCCATGACAATTGAAAAGCTCACCGCGCACCAGACAAACATCCGCCTCAGCCGAAGTGAGCCGACGACCTGCAGACCGTAGGCGGCCATGAGGGCCAGCATCGGCATGGCGGGGACGGCGTAGCGGATGCGCCTCGCCTGGAGAAGGGTGATGACGATCCACATCCACGCAATGATCAGGTACCGCGGGTCCCTCCTGCGGACGGCGACAAGGAGAGAAAAGACTCCCGCCAGGGAGAGGAACGGGTGGGTCTGGAAAAAGAGCGTCGAGAGGAAGCTCTCTCCCCACCTTCTCAGCCCCGGCCACTGGTAGGACCCGAGCAGCGCGAGCTGCTCCTCCACTACTCCCGCCATGAGCAGAAGGCAGGCCCCGAAGATCGCCGCCGAGGCGGCGGCGACGATCATCCCCCGGCGGAGCACCCGCAGCCGGTCTTCCTCCGCCAGGCGGACCGCCAGGATAACCGCCAGCGTCGTCCCGTGGTAGAGCCAGGCGGAGTACTTCGTCATGAGCGCGAGCACGATCGCGACGGAGGAAAGTCCGAGAAGAGTCCATCCTCCCCTCTCCAGCGCCAGCAGGAAGAGAAAAACCGATAGGGTGGAAAAGAACATGGTCGGGACATCGACGAGCATCAGGGGCACCTGGGTGAGAAGATACGGCATGCCCAGCAGGAGCAGACCGCCGAAAAATCCGACTTCCCGGCTGAAGAGCCGTTGCCCGATGTGGAACGTGAGTACCGCGGTCAGGGCGAACATGATCGTTGTTGCCGCCTGGACCCACACCCGGCTCTCTCCGAAAAATCTGAACAGGAGGCCGTAGACAAGAGGAACGAGAGGCAGGTCGGTCCAGGCGAAGACCTCGCCGCCCCACTCGCGGAAGAAGTGTCCCGCCCCGTAGACGGCGAACTGCTTGGCCTGGGTAAAGTAGCGCGACGAGTCGATGATGGCCTCCGGGGCAGACCACATCAGAAAGGCGGTCAGAGCCGACGCGATGAAGAGAAAGACGGCGGGACGGCGCTGCGGAAGGGAGAGGAAGGAGACAAAGTACGCCGCCGCGATCCCAAGGAGATGGAAGACAAAGACCCGGACGGGGTCGGCAAAGTAAAAGATCCAGCGCCAGGAGGTCAGGGTGTTGTCGTCGAGGCCCCGGAAGAGAAAGAGGAGGGGAAAGACCGCCAGCGCGGCGAGGGCGACACCGAAAACGTATGTCTCTTCTCTGAAGGAAAGATCGGTTCCACGGCCCCCGCCGGCCGCCGGAGGAGACGGCGCCCCTCCGGACCCGGCGGGAAAACTCGCTGTGCGAACGCTAGAGGACACTCACCTTGTCGGAGTCGTGATTCATGGTGGCGTTGTCGAACTGACTGCCGCAGGCGATCTCCTCCGTCAGGCCGTCGGGCTTGGTGCCGAGACCCGAGGCGCTGTGGTCGCAGAAGCTCATCTTCACGCCTTCGGTCTTGCACAGCGCGGTGAAGGAGTCGTCCGAGAGCAGTCTCGTCCCTTCGTCCATGATGAATATGTTCACCGTGTGGCCCTTCGCGACGGCCGCGCCGGTGATGCCCAGGACATCGTCACGGTGCTGGTTCGTGTTTACAAGGATTCCAAGCTTCATTGTCTCTCACCTCGCCTTCCTACCAGGAGATAACCTTGTCGGCGGAGTCGATAAGGTCGACCAGACGGTCGTAGTCCTTGTCGGCCCTCACGTCAAAAACGGTCGCTTCGTTGGACTTCGACTGTTCGTCGACGATCTTCTGCTCCGTCGCGTCGAGGTCCTTGCCCACCACATGCAGTATTTTCATCTCTTCACTCCTCTTTGGGGCATGCCGCCCGGATCAGTAGGGAATCACGCTGTCGTACTCGAGCAGCTTCGCCGCCATGTCTTCCGCGGACATGTATTCCGCCCCCTCCACACCCTCCACGTTGGTGTAGAGCTTGATGTCCATCATGTCAAAGGTCTCGATGTTCAGGGCGTTCTCCTCCGTCTCCTCCACCTTGCGGTCGAGAACGAAGACGTCGACGGAGTCGTCGGCAAGGGTCAGGCCGACTCCCATCCTGAGGGCTTCGCCCTGCCTTTCCCTGACAACAACTGCGATCTTCTTGCTCATACCGTCCTCCTTTTCATGGCCTCGGGTTGCGATCCGGAGAGGGGGAAAGGTCCCCCGGGACAACGGTCCGCGGACGTCCCAAACGGTGGCTGCAGCCCCGCCGGCGTGGACAGGGGCGCGTCCCAGACCTCCTATATTCTGGGTTATTGCACGATTCTCACAAAATGGCAACCGCTAATCAGAAAGTGGCGCCATCACCGGGTGGGCTTGCACGGCCACCCTCCCAAGGATTGTGAACAATATAACATCTTGACAGGGAAAAGATCCTTCTGCTACAAGTCGGCACATATTTTCCTGG
>JAUWCW010000025.1 GCA_030609125.1 Candidatus Rokuibacteriota bacterium | reverse complement strand
AGGACAGAGTAAATCACCCGGCGAGGGGACCCGCAGTTTGCCAGCATAATTTGATCACAGTTCTGCGTGAAAGAAGCTCCTCAATGCTGCCGAACTGAAAAGAGAGGTTCGCAGACGGCCGTGCTGCGGCAGAGGGGGCAGCGACCAGGCTTCTTGAGCCGCTTCCTTTTCTGGAAAACAAACCCGCACTTCTCGCACTCTGCAGGCGAGACCATGAACTTGCTCCCCTTGCCGGATAGCGACTTTTCCAAGTGCTCCAGGTGTTCGAGGACCTCTTTCTCAGAGGCGCGCACTGCCTGAGAGATCTCCCTGGTCGTGGCGGGTGAACCCCCCAGGAAAGTGCGGATCTCCTGCCGCACGGTTTCACATCTCTCGGCCGGTAGAGCCTCTCTCCGTTTTTTTGCTCGGCTCATATGCGTTCGCCTGACATAAGGTCACAATACTATACAACGACCGATGCTCGAATTCCTGGCTTCTTTCTGAAAACTGGTTTCGCATCATTGCTTTTTCTTTTCCCAGGATCAATGCAACTTCTTCACAAGGCTGATTTTTCGGGGTGGGGAAAAACTTTATGGGGCAGGCCCGGTTGGTAAACTTCTGGTAACGGATCTTTACCAGGGAATTTACCAAAAGAAACAATTGGCGCGCCCGGCAGGAATCGAACCTGCGACACCTGCGTCCGGAGCGCAGTGCTCTATCCGCTGAGCTACGGGCGCGCTCTGAGTCCGGTCTGAGAGTTCATAATATTGCCTCAAGCGTGACAGCCCGTCAAACCAGGAGGTCCTTTTCTCATCTGAACCCCCTCGCATCCCCCATCATCATAGATAGGAACGCAGGAGAGAGATTATGGATGATGCACGGGGTGGAACGATGAAAAAAATATCGGTAGATATGGCTTACGGAGAGTTGGCTTTCGAGGAAGCCTACGAGATCGCCACTGGAGCCGCCGCCCGGGCCAAGGGCCTGCTGCCTGACGCCATGACCGTTGTGGCCTGGTACGACAGGCGCTCCAGGCGCTCCAGTCCCGAGATCGGCTTCAGCGAGGGGCAGGTCGTAAGCTGGGAAAAGAGCGGCGCCAGCCGGGGAGCGGACGTGCGGGTCGATCTCGAGGGGGGTCAGTACATCTTTCTCTGCGGCTCCGCGCGCAAACACTGACGCCAACAGGCTTTCACAAACCCGGGCTGCGGGTCTCCCGCAGCCCTTTTCTTCGTCTAAAAGGGGTGGCAGTTGTGACAGACCGGCGCCGACATTCCCGCGGTCCGGAGAAACTTCTCCTCAATCCACGGTGAATGGGAGTCGTGACAGGTGTGGCAGGTTATCTTCCCCAGAGAAAGGGGGGTAGCCTCTTCGTTCAGGCTCACGAAGCTGCGATCTTCAGGCTTGACGGTGTGGCTGAACCCGGCCGGGTGGGGGGGCGGATCGTGGCAGAGCAGACAGAGCAGCGTGGGCTCCGCCAGCAGGTCCCCCACCCTTCCCTCGGGCCGCAGCGCGGTTCTTCCCTTGACGGCGTGGCAGAACTCGCACCCCTTGAAACCCACGATCTCGGCATGGATGTTGCGCCCGGCGTAGGCGCCCGGGTCGTGACACTGGAAACAGATATCGTTCCTCTGCTCGTACCCCCCGCCCTTGAGCATCTTCACGTTGTCCGGATCGGGGGGGCCGTGCCCCGCCAGATGGCAGGTCTGACAGCCCAGGGATCCGTCCTTCCGCCGGGCCCACCCCTCGGGGACCATTCCCTCCGGCGGCGAGGCGGCGAGGGGGTGAAACATCTTCAAAGCGCCCTCTTTTGAGTGGCACCCGCGGCAGAGTCTCGTCGCGTCCTCCTCCCAGAGGGGCGCGTTGGCCCCGGTGGTGCCCACGGGGGGCGGTGTTATGGGGTGACAGTTCCGGCAGAAGCGGGTGGTCCGGTGGGGGTCCACCCGCAGGGACTTGGAGACGATGTTGACGAACGCCGGACGAAGGAACTCCCCCGCGCCTTCCGGGCGATGGTGGGTGTGGCAGGTATTGCAGGTGAACCGGCCCTCCTCCAGGATCAGGCCGTAGCCTTCGAGCTCGTCGCGGCCAAAGTCCGGAAAGGGGTTGTAGCTGTAAAAGTGGGGCCTCCGACCCCGCGGCAGCGGGTGGCAGACCACACAGCTCTCGTTGAGGCGCCTCTTCAGCCCCCCCGGCCGACCGGGCTCACGAAGGCCGAGGTGGCAGAGGTCGCATGTTCGGTCCGCGGCCGTCTCCCAGTGGGAGGAGATCTCCCTCACCTCCTCGCCGTGACAGCCGCGGCAGAAATCCAGGCGGGAGGCAAAGGCCCCGTCCGTCCTGCCCGTGGACACGGCAAAGCCCCTGAGAAGACGGTTGCGGGTGTGCGGAAAATGCACGTCGTGGCAGCTGATGCAGGTGATCTTGTCGAAGCCCTCGACGATCGTCTCCAATGGGAAAATCCCCGTTTTTTCAATCTCATCCGCCTTCTCCTCGACCCGGAAGCTGACGGGATGAAAGGAGTGGTGCTGCTCCCCATGGCACTCCTCACAGAGCAGGGTGGAGCTGTCGCCCTCGGTCGTCAGGGGGATCTCGATCCCATACCTGCGGGCCGTTTCGTACGTCACGTCGGACTTTTCGTGGCACCGCCCACAGGGGAAGCTGTCGTGAGGGTTGGGGCCGGACTCGTCCAGAATCTCGAAAACCGGCGCCCGGTCGAGATCGAGGTCGGGGGGTATGGATTCCGCCTGCAGAAGCGGCGGCATCACCGAGAGGGCGCCCGCCAGGCAGAAAGCCGCCAATCCGACTCGAGCTGCAATCCCCTTCGTGGCTCTGAGCATCCCGTCCCCTCCATCATGCTCCTGGTCACGAACTCTTCGTGCAGGGCATAAACCTGAGAAATCCGGTCGGTATTCATAGTACACAAAACGCGGCGGGGGCGCCATTCACACCCCGTCCGCCGGCAGGGCTGTTGCTGACCGAACCGGCGGGTGCTAGAATGACGCGAAATTTCAAGGGCGGGATATCCCGATGAAAAAGCAGATGGAAAAAGTGAGGGTTCTTTTCGAGACCCTCCCCTATATCAGGAAATTCTCGGGCAGCACGGTCGTCATCAAGTACGGCGGCAACGCAATGGTCAGTCCCGAGCTGAGGATTCTCTTCGCGGAGGACGTGGTCTTCCTCAGATACCTGGGGATCAGCCCCGTCATCGTCCACGGGGGAGGGCCCCAGATCGGGGAGGTCATGCGGCGGATGGGACTGAAGGCCCGTTTTGTCGACGGGCACCGCGTGACCGACGAGGAGACAATGGACATCGTCGAGATGGTCCTGGCGGGCAAGGTGAACAAGGAGATCGTCACCAACGTCCAGAGGGCGGGCGGACTCGCCGTGGGCCTCTCCGGGAAAGACGCCTTTCTCCTGCGGGCCCGGAAGAAGAAGCTCCGCAAGGTCAACCCCGAGTCCCAGGCGCCGGAGATCATCGACATCGGCCTGGTCGGGGAGGTGACTCAGGTGAACCCCGGAATCATCAACACCCTCAAGGCCGGGGGCTTCATTCCCGTCATATCGCCCGTGGGCGTGGGACCGGACCACGAGACCTACAACATCAACGCCGATGCGGTTGCCGCCGACATTGCCCGCTCCCTTTCGGCCCACAAACTCATCTATCTAACAGACAGCGAGGGAGTTCTCGACAGGAAGGGAGGGCTCATACCCCTTCTCGGCAGGGCGGCGGCCAATCGGTTGATGAAAGAGGGCGTCATCCGGGAAGGGATGATCCCCAAGGTGACCCACTCTCTGAGGGCGCTGGAGGGCGGCGTGGGGCAGACCCACATCATTGACGGGCGCCTGGAGCACGCGGTGCTCCTGGAGATGTTCACGGCGGAAGGGATCGGCACGGAGATCCAGCTGGATCCGGCGCCGACAGAAAAAAGGAAGAAAAAGAGCTGAAAGCTGCCGCGGCAGCACCATTTTCCAAAGGAGGAAACACATGTCCGAAAACACCTTTATCGCAACGGACCAGAACTTCGAGGAGGAAGTCCTCAAATCGCCGGTGCCGGTGGTAATCGACTTCTGGGCGGCCTGGTGCGTTCCCTGCAAGATGATCGCCCCCACGCTCGAGGAGCTGGGTGCGGAGTTCGCCGGCAAGGTGAAGATCGGAAAGCTAAACGTGGACGAGAACCGCGGGACCGCCACCAACTACGGCATCCGCGGGATACCTTCCCTTATCCTCTTCAAGGACGGCGCCGTCAAGGAGCAGATGGTGGGCGTCCACTCCAAGCAGGAGATCAGCAACATGATCTCCAAGAACCTTTAGAGCGCAATGGCGCCCTCCTGGTTGGAACGGGCCGGGCAGGTCTTTCTCTCGAACTACTATCCCGCCCAGGTCACCCTCGTGCGCGGCGAGGGCTGCCGGGTTTACGACGATGCCGGCAGGGAGTACGTCGATCTGCTCGGCGGCATCGTGGTAAACAGCCTCGGGCACTGCCACCCCGCCGTGGTCGAGGCCATCCGGGAGCAGTGCGCAACCCTGATGCACATCTCGAACCTTTATCAGCACCCGGTGCAGGTCCGGCTCGCCGAGCGCCTGACCGAGCACTTTCCAGGCGGGAGGGTCTTTTTCTGCAACAGCGGCGCCGAGGCCAACGAGGCGGCGCTGAAGCTGGTGCGCAAGTACGCGCACGAGCGGTTCGGCGCCGAACGCCACGTGGTGGTCTCGGCGCTGAACTCCTTTCACGGACGCACCATGGGCGCCCTGACCGCGACGGGCCAGACCCAGTACCACGAGGGCTTCGAGCCGCTCCTGCCGGGGTTCCGGTACGTCCCCTTCGGGGACCTCGAGGCCATGGAGGAGGCGGTCACGACCGACACCTGCGCCGTTCTCCTCGAGCCGATCCAGGGCGAGGGCGGAGTCGTCGTCCCGCCCGACGGCTACCTGCGGGAAGTGGCCAGGATCTGCCGTGACCGGAAGGCGCTGCTCGTTCTCGACGAGGTCCAGACGGGGCTCGGAAGGACGGGGACGGTCTTCGCCCACCAGTTCGATGGAGTCGTTCCCGACGTGATGACGCTCTCCAAGTCCCTCGGCGCCGGGCTCCCCCTGGGGGCGATGCTGGCCAGGGGCGAGGCGGCCGAAACCTTCCAGCCCGGCAACCACGCAACGACTTTCGGCGGCACTCCCGTCGCCTGCGCCGCCTCTCTGGCGCTGCTGGAAACGATCCTGGCGGACGGCTTCCTGGACAAGGTCCGGGACCTGGGAGGGTTTTTCAGGAAGGGGCTCGACAAGATCGCCGGGCGCCGCCGCGTCGCCTCCTCAGTCCGGGGACGGGGGATGCTCCTGGCCCTCGAGCTCTCCGTCGAGGCCGCGCCGGTGGTCGAGGCGGCGCTGTCGAGGGGCTACCTGATCAACGCCGTGCAGAAACAGGTCCTTCGCTTCGCGCCCCCCTTCATCCTCACGGAAGAAGAGGCGGCAGACTTCCTCGGTGTCCTGGACGAGATCCTGGCGGAGCTAGACTAACCCTGTTCCGCCCGGGTGCGGGAAGGCAGTCCGGAAGGAGACCTGTCACCATGACGCGAAAACCCGTCGTCGCCATCACCATGGGGGACCCGGGAGGAATAGGGCCGGAAATCATCGTCCGCGCCCTGGAGGGCCGGAAAGTGCAGTCCTCGTGCCGCCCCGTCGTTATCGGCCAAAGCGGCGTCCTGTCGGGCGCCGCCGCGCTCCTCGGCTCCTCCCTGAGGTTCCACGCCGCTTCCCGTGTCGGGGCAACCGCGCCGGCCGGCTCGGTTGCTCTCGTGGAGGCCGGCTCCCCGCGGGAGCGGTTCCAGCAGGGCCGCCCCACGGCTTCCGGTGGACGGCTCTCCCTGGCGGCCATCGAGAAAGCGGCGGCTCTGGCCCTGACCGGGAGTGTCGACGCCGTGGTCACCGCCCCCATCAGCAAGGAGGCCATCCGCAAGGCGGGCAGCCCCTTTCCGGGCCACACGGAAATGCTGGCCTCTCTGACAGGAACAAAGAAGTTCGCCATGATGCTCGTCGGGGGACCGCTCCGGGTGAGTCTCGCCACCATACACATTCCTCTCAGGCAGGTTCCCGACGCCCTCACCGCCGCGGGGATCGGGCGGGTCATAGATCTCACCCGGGATGTCCTCCCGGACTTCGGCGCCGCGGATGGCAAGATAGCGGTCTGCGGGCTCAACCCCCACGCCGGGGAGGCAGGTATCATGGGCGAGGAGGACCGGCGGATCGTGGCGCCCGCAGTCAGGGCGGCCGCCCGGCGGAAGATCAACGTTTCGGGCCCCCACCCCGCCGACACCGTCTTCTTTCGGGCCGCCCGGGGGGAATTCGCCGCCGTGGTGGCCATGTATCATGACCAGGGGCTCATCCCCATCAAGACTCTCGCTTTCGACACCGGGGTGAATCTCACCCTCGGCCTGCCCATCATCAGGACCTCCGTCGATCACGGAACGGCCTACGATCTGGCGGGAAAAGGCGTGGCCGGGTCCGACAGCCTCGTCGCGGCAATCCGGACCGCCGCCGAGCTGGCCCGGAACAGGGCGATGAGGTCCTGAGGGGAAGATGGCCCTCCGCCTCCGTCCCAGGAAATCTCTCGGACAGCACTTTCTCCGCGACGACCAGGTCCACGAAGAGATTCTCCACTGGTCCCAGCTGAAGAGGTCGGACCGCGTCCTCGAGATCGGCGCCGGCGACGGCACCATCACCCGGTCGCTCGCGGAAAGAGCCAAGAAGGTGGTCGCCGTGGAGACCGACCGCCGCTGCCTCAGGCTGCTCCGGCAGGAGTTTCCCCCGGGGGGGAACGTGGAGGTGGTGGAGGCGGATATCCTCGAATACGACCTGCTCTCCCTCGAGGCGCTGGCCCCTCTCAAGGTGGTGGCCGACCTGCCGTACAACATAGCCACCGCGGTCCTTGGCAGGCTCCTTTCCTCGGCACGGCTCTTCCCGCTCATGGTGCTCATGTTCCAGAAGGAAGTCGCCCGGCGCCTCACCGCGGAAGCGGGGTCAAAGAGCTACGGCTCTCTCACCCTCGCCACCCGCTACCGGGCGGAGGTGGAGCTGATTCGAATCGTTCCCCCCGGCGCCTTCGTCCCTCCCCCCAAGGTCGAATCGGCGCTGGTCCGGGTCGTTCCCCGGCCGGCCCCCCTGCTGCCCCCGAAGACGGAAGAGGTCTTTTTTCTCCTCGTCAGGGCGGGGTTCCGACAGCGTCGGAAAACGTTTCTCAACTCCCTCTCCCGGTCGGGCCCTCCCGTCCCCGTGGAGACGGTGAGCGCGGCGATGAAGACGCTTTCTCTGCCGGAGCAGGTCCGGGCGGAAGCGATCAGCTTCGAGAATTTTCTCCGCCTCGCCGGGATCGTCGGCGGAGCCGGAGGGGGCGGACAAGGGTGATGGCGGCAGGGGAAGAGACCGTCGACATCATCCCTCTGGGAGGTCTCGGAGAAATCGGCCTCAACATGCTCCTCTTCCGATGCCGGGGCCGGATCCTCATCGTGGACTGCGGTCTCATGTTCCCCGAGGAGGAGCACCTGGGGGTCGACGTCGTCATTCCCGACTTCTCGTATCTTCTCGAGCACCGGGAGGAGATCCTGGGGGTAGTGCTGACCCACGGCCACGAGGACCACATCGGCGCCCTCCCCTACCTGCTGGACCGGGTCCCCCTGCCCGTCTACGGAACTGCCCTCACCATCGGCCTGGTGCGAGAGAAACTCCGGGAGTTTGCCCTGGAGGACCGGGCGGATCTTCGTCTACTCGGGGAGGGAGACCTCCTCGAACTCGGTCCTTTCCGGATTGAGCCGGCGGCGGTCAGCCACAGCATCGCCGACGGGATAGGTCTCGGCATCGACAGTCCGGCGGGCCTTTTCGTCCACTCCGGAGATTTCAAGCTCGACCCCGCCCCGGTGGACGGCCGGATCACCGACCTGGAGCGCTTCCGCTCCTTCGGCGACCGGGGCGTCACCGCCCTGCTCTCGGACAGCACCAACGCCGAGAGGGAGGGATCGACGCCTTCTGAAACGTCCCTGAAGCAGATCTTCCGGGACGTCATCGGCGGCGCCCGCGGCAGGGTCATCGTCGCGACTTTCGCCTCCCACCTGCACCGTATCCAGCAGGTCGTGGACGCCGCCGCCGACGCGGGCAAGAGAATCCACTTCAGCGGGCGGAGCATGGTCGCCATCTCCGGCGTCGCGGTGGACCTTGGAAAACTGCACCTTCCGGGAGGCATCGTCGCCGACGCGGGCGAGCTCCGCTCCCTCCCCCCTTCCCGAACTGTCATCCTTACCACCGGCAGCCAGGGGGAGCCCCTGTCGGCGCTCTCGCGAATCGCGGTCAACAACCACCGGCAGATCCGGGTGCAGGAGGGCGACACGGTGATCATTTCCGCCCGCGTCATTCCGGGCCGCGAGAAGTCCATCTCCCGCACCATCAACAATCTCTTTCGCCGGGGAGCGGACGTGCTGTACAGCGGCATAGCCGACGTCCACGTCTCCGGCCACGCCGGGCGCGAGGAGCTCAGGAAGATGATCGAAACCGTCCGCCCGCGCTGTCTCATCCCGATTCACGGCGAGTACCGCCACCTCGCTCACCACGCCCGCCTGGCCATGGGCTGCAACCCCGCGCCGGGAAAGGTCCTGCTCGCCGGCGACGGCGACCGGCTGCGCTTCGAACAGGGGCGCGGCGTCGTGGACGGCAGGGTCGCCGCGGGGAGAGTCCTCGTGGACGGCAAGGGCTACGGCGACATCCACGACGCTGTCCTCAAGGACCGCAGGCGCCTCTCGAGGGACGGCATCCTGCTGGTGATCATCGGGATCAACCGGCAGACGGGGGACCTGGTCTCCGGCCCGGACATCATCCTCCGGGGCGTGGCCTTCGAAGATGAGAATCAGCCCCTCATGGACGAGGCCAGGGAGGTGGTGGTCTCGATCCTCTCCGAGTGCGAAGCCGAACTCAGGACCGAATGGGGCGAAGTGCAGATCAAGGTGCGCAAGGGCCTGAGAAAGTTCATCGACCGCAAGATCGACCGCCGCCCGCTCATCCTGCCCACCATCATCGAGGTCTGATTCCCGGCGTCCGGCGGGGTGCTGTAAAGGTGCCCTGCCGGCACAGGTTGCCGCCGGGGCGCGAAAGACCCCCCGTGACCGACAGGGTCAGCTTTTGCTGGATGTCTGGGTGTAGACCGAGGTGAAGCGCTGCGTGACTTTCCTGCTCTTGCACCTGGGACAGCTTACGCGCTTTTTGTCACGCTCGGAAAAAGTCATAATCAAGGTGAATTTCTTCTTGCAGGCCGTACAGGTGTACTCGTATGTCGGCATTCCTTTGCCCTCCTTTGCGCAGCGTGTTATCTCCAGCCGTCACGTCAGAGCTTACGGGCGTAATTATATATCAGCAACACAAGAGAATGATAGGAGGGCGGGTGTCCTTGACTTTTGACAATTTAGGAGATGATAAGAATTTCCTTTCGGGATGACGGGCTATGTTCTCTCCCCAAGGCTTGGTGCGGGCACGCATGATGTGATTCCTGGTACCGCGGGAGAGGCTGTCAAACTGATAACGACCGGGGCCGTCATGAAAGATCCAGGCTGGCGAGAAAAAGGCAAACTCAGGCGCGCCCGTCCCTGTCGGCCGGAAAAGCAGAGTCAAGTGAAAATGAATGCCCGGCACCGTTTCACCGTTCTTGACATGCTCTAAAGATGGTCATATATTATAGTCATAATACATGACTATAAAGGAGACCGTATGAAAACCATTACCGTGACCATAGCCGAGGGTAAGAGAGACTTCAGCAGGCTCATAAAAGAGGCCGCCGAAAAGAGCGAAGACATCGTGGTGACCAAGAGAGGCAAACCCATGGCGGTGATCATTCCCTACGATGTATACAGGCACTCCAGGAAAGTGGAGGCGCACCAGAAGATACTGGAGTCAAGGGCGGCCTTTGCGAAGGCGGGGGTCTCGGCCGCCGAGGTCTACAGGGCCTCCAGGGAAGCGCTTGAGAAGAAAGGATGAAGCGCATCGTCATCGACGCGAGTGTAGTGCTCAAGTGGTACCTCTCCGATGAAGAGCATGGGGATAGGGCCTTGGATATCCTTGACGCGCATGCCTCGGACCGCATTGCCCTCTGTGCTCCAGCGCTTCTTGAGTTCGAGGTGGCAAACGGCCTTGTCATAGCAAAGAGGCGGATAAGGGTCGGCATGGACGATGCACTGAAGGCGATGCAGGGCTTTGCCGAGTTGGGTATCGAGCTTTACCCCCTCTCGACTCTCTTTCAAAAGGTTCTCGACTACTCCGACAGGTACAACATCTCGGCCTATGATGCTGCTTATGTAGCCCTTGCCGGTGACTTGAAAACCAACGTTGTCACAGCTGACAAACGGCTTTTCAACTCCACTCGAAAGCTCAAGTTTGTTAAATGGATCGGGGAGTTCCGGACATGATACCGAGCAAACCGTCTTGGGAACTTCGTCTCCGGTCTTGCGTGGATTCCGCGGCCGGTAAACGCCCTTGAGGCACTCTGCCATGTGGGGGATGCCGATACGGAAAAGCAGAAGAAGTCGCATGTAATTTCAGCAAGTTAGCCGATCACAAAGAAAGTTCACGACCCGGGCTGAGAGGAATAGTGTTGGCCATGAGCTGCAGCCCCGCGCCGGGGAAGGTCCTGGCTGTTTTCCAGGACGTTCCCCAGAAATCGGGTTAATTTTTGAGGGAGTGTTTTCATCTCAAGGGCTTACGAGTTTACAGAAGTGAGACGGGCATTTTTGGGGAAACTTCTTCTGTTTTCCCCTTGCATGATTGCCGGATTTTTGCTATATATATAGGTTGTAATGCGGTAAATCCCAACATAAACAATAATAATCGCAGCACCATCACGCCATGCATTTGGGGGGAGTAGCATGAACGAGAACCAGACACCACAGGAACCGCAGGAGACACCGGCGGAGCAGGAGACGCCGGAACCGGGACACACCCAGATCGGGCGGCTTTTCAACTACGCCAACAACCCGATCACCATCGCCGGCGCCGTACTCGCCACTCTCGCGGCACTGCTGATCAGCATCTTCCTCACCATCCATATGGTGGGCGGGCACCAGAGCGCCTACACCGGGATCCTGGCCTTCGCCATCATGCCCGCCTTTTTCGTCACGGGCCTGTTGATCATCCCCGTCGGCATGTGGTTCCGGCGCCGCCGGCTGCTCACTGCCCACCTCACCGAGGCGGAGCTTGACGCCTACCCGAGACTCGACTTCAACGACCCTCACCTGCGCAAGGTGGTGCTCGCCTTCATCGGCCTCACCTGCCTCAATGCCGTCATATTCGGCTCGGCCTCTTTCATCGGCGTGGAATACATGGAGTCCATAGACTTCTGCGGCACCGTCTGCCACACCGTCATGTCGCCGGAGTACGCGGCCTATCAGAATTCGCCCCACTCCAGGGTGCGCTGCGTGCAGTGCCACATCGGCCCCGGCGCCTCCTGGTTCGTCAAATCCAAGATCGACGGCCTGCGCCAGGTCATCGCGACCACGCTCAACTCGTTCAGCCGCCCCATCGGATCGCCCATTCACAACCTCCGACCCGCCCGGGCGACCTGCGAGCAGTGCCACTGGCCTTCGAAGCACCACGGCGACAAGCTCAGGGTCATAGTCCGTCACGACACGGACGAGGAGAACACGCCGAGCTACACCGCTCTTCTGTTGAAGACGGGGGGCGGCAACCTTGACCAGGGCCGCCACGGCGGTATCCACTGGTGGCACATTTACTCCGACAACAGGATCCGCTATATCCCCAGCGACGAACGCCGCTTCGGCATCAAGTGGGTGGAGCTGACCACTCCCGACGGCGAGGTCCGGACCTACACGCGCGAGAGCGATGAGGAGGTCAGCGAGGAAGAGGTCGCCGCCGAGGCCCGCATCATGGACTGCATCGACTGCCACAACCGTCCGACGCATCTCTTCCAGTTCCCGGACAAGTCCCTCGACGAAGTCATAGAGCGCAGAACCGACCTGAGGAGCCTTCCCTACTTCAAGCGCGAGGCGATGAAGGCCCTCACGGCCGAGTACGCCACCAACGCCGAAGGCACCAAGGCCGTCAGCGACGCCATTCTGCGCTTTTACCGGACCGAGTACCCCGAGGTCATGGAAAAGCAGGAGGGGCTGGTAACGGACGCGGCCGAGGTCTCCTCCGCTATCTTCGCCCGCACGGTCTTCCCGGAAATGAACACCAACTGGGATACACATCCCAGCCACATAGGGCACCAGGAGTTCCCCGGATGCTGGCGCTGCCACGACGACGAGCTGCAGACGGCCGACGGGGAGAACTACATCCCCCAGGACTGCGACAACTGCCACACCTTCCTCTTCGAGGACCTGGCCGAGCTGCCAGATTTCGAATCCCTCAAGTTCTAGCGTTCAGGATCCCCCCTCTTCGGCATCTGCAAAAGGGGGGGGGCCGTGGGCCGGCGGCTTCCCTGGACATGGACGATCTGCTAGAATCAGTCGCTGATGTTAACTTTCTTCCCGGATCCGCACGCATGATGAACGAGCCTTCCTCTCCCTCCCGTCAGGGCGGCAGCGGATAACAGCCATGGT
>JAUWCW010000284.1 GCA_030609125.1 Candidatus Rokuibacteriota bacterium | reverse complement strand
GGCCCCCTTGCCCTCCGGTGCGGGGGGGGAGCAGGAGGGCAGAAGAAGCAGCGGGGTGACAAGAAGAACCGCACTGGCGAGACCGACGGCACATCCGACCCTCTTCATGATCGACATCACTCCTCCTCAAATTTTCCTGTTTCCTGTCGGTAGGGGCTGAATATCTCTTCGACGGCGGAGACTTCCTCCTCCGCGCGCGCGGCGCTCCACCCCAGCTCAGCCGCCATGAGGGCGGCGCACTCCCGGAGGGCCTCTTTTCCGGGGTGTCCCACCGACCCGAGGGAGGTGCGCCGCATGACCGTGTCGGAGAGTTTCTGCGCCATCTCCTCCCGGATCCCGTGGACGATTTCCGCTGCGAGGGTCTCTTTCGCCGGCGCCACCCGGCGGGCGAGGGCCGGGTCGGCAGCGAGGGCGTCGAAGACTGTCCCCGCCGCGGCTCCGTACGTCTCCTTCAGGCGGGTGAGGATGGATCCGTCGAGGGCGGTCCTTGCCCCGGCGGGAATGCGGCCCTCGAAGGCTCCGAGGAGAGGGCCGTACGGTGCCGGCACGACCCGGCGGCCCAGCTTGAGCGCCGCCAGCCGGACCGCCTCTTCCGCGACGCGGCAGGCGGTGGTGTACTTGACGCCGCGGACGCCGATCATCCCCTGCACCCCCGCCCGGCGGGCAAAGTCGATGACCCTGCCGTTCCCCTCGAGACGACGGTGCATGTCGCCGCGGCCGTTGCCGGGTTTGAGCGGCACAAGACCGGCATGGGAAAAGCGCACCTCTTCCGTCTCCAGCCGCGCCGCCGGGTAGATGCGGTTCACCTCGCCCACCATCTGCGCCACCTCCTCTTTCCCGGGCGCGCACTCCGTCGCGCCGCGGTGCTCCCGGTACCAGGTGCCGATCGTCGTCCCGCCCTTCCAGGGCACAAAGAAGAAGACCTGCCCCCTCCTCTCTCCGCGCAGGCCGAGGGCGCAGCCGTTCACGAGGGGCCGGTGGACGAAGAGGTTCGTCGCCCTCGCCCAGTGTGCGGGCGGCCCCAGCCCGGAACTTTCCGGGAGAGAGCCGGAGATCTCTCCCGTCCAGGGGCCTGCGGCATCGACGGTGACCCCGGCGCGGATTGTGAAGGAATCGCCTGAAAGGGTATCCCTGGCCAGGGCCCCGGTAACGGCGCCGTTGGTGCGGGCGAGGCTTCCGGCCTCGACGTAGTTTGCCGCGCAGGCGCCGCTGCCTGCGGCGGAGATGACGAAGGCGAGTGTGAGCCGCTCCGTGTTCTCCGCGAGGCAGTCGTACCAGAGGGCGCCGCCGCTCAAGCATGCCGTCTCCAGCCCCGGGGCGATGCGGAGCATTTCCGCCCGGGATACTATCCTTCCCCTGGGGATGCGGTCCGGGGCGGGCAGGCCGGCGTTGCGGTCCCGGCCCATCAGGTCGTTGAGGATGAGAGCGGCGCCCATGGCCAGCCGGTTTCGCGATCCGAACCCGTGCGTGGGCGTCACGCAGGCGAGAGGTCTGACAGCGTGAGGGGCGAGCTGCTGCATCTGCCGACGGGCAAGGATCGAGTCGCGCATGCGGCCGAAATCCCCCTGCTGAAGGTAGCGCAGTCCTCCGTGGATTATCTTCAGGCTGTTGGCGGAGGTGGCATGGCCGAAGTCGCCCCTTTCGACGAGGGCCGTCGACAGCCCCTGACGGGCCGCACTCCAGGCCGCCGCCGCGCCGTGAATGCCCCCTCCGATGATGAGAATGTCGAACTCCTCATCCGCGAGCCTTGTGATGTCTCTTCTCATGGGGAAAACCATCATAGCCTCTTTCCCGGCATCCAAAAAGCCCGGGACGCCGTCGTGGCGTCTTCTTGACGGTCTTCCGGACGTTGTGGTATCAGGGCCGAATGGATCCTGCCGCTGCCTCCCGTCTCACCCTTGTCGATTCTCATGTCCACTTCTGCGACTGTTTCGATGCGGGCAGCTTTTTCGCCAGCGCCTTCGACAACCTGCGCGCCGAAGCCGCCCGCCTGGGATCGCCGGGAGCGGCGTCCGTGCTCCTTCTCGCCGAGACGGAGGGGAAAAACTGGTTCGGGGAAATGTCTTCGCTGGCGGGGAGCGACGCGCCCTTAGCGGCCGGGTCGTTCCGTCTCGAAAGAACGGACGAAGCCGGCTCCCTGAGGGTGATCTCCCCTGGGGAAGAACTCCTTTTTCTCGTTGCGGGAAGGCAGATCGTTACCGCCGGGTCTCTGGAAGTGCTGGCTCTCGGCACGATGGAGACGTTCGCCGCCGGCGGGCCCGTCGAGGCTGTGCTGGATGACGTCCGCGGGGCCGGCGCCCTGCCGGTTCTCCCCTGGGGGGCGGGAAAGTGGTGGGGGAAAAGGGGAAGGGTCGTGAGGGAGGTTCTGCGCGGCCGAAAGGGGCGGCGCCTGTGGCTTGCCGACAGCGGGACCCGTCCGGTCTTCTGGCCGCGGCCCTCCCTCTTCCGCGAGGCCGAGCTCTGCGGGGTGGGGATCCTGGGGGGAACGGATCCGCTCCCTGTCCCCGGCGAGGAGAGAAGGGTGGGCTCTTTCGGCTTCAGCCTCCCTCTGGTCCTTTCCGCCGGGAGGCCGTGGCACGACTTGAGGGAATACCTTGCCGGGCGGGAGGGTCACGTCGCCGTCTATGGCCGGCACGAAAGCGCCTCGGCCTTCTTTCGCAGCCAGCTGCGGCTGCGCTTCGGACCGGGCCGGACGAAGGGGGGGGGGCGGTGAGGGTCCTTCTCGTCGCTCCCCAGCCGTTCTACCGTGAGCGCGGCACGCCGATAGCGGTCAGGCTTCTCGCCGAGACGCTGTGCGCGGCGGGGCACGAGGTCGACCTTCTGACCTATCACGAGGGGGAGAACATCGATGCCCCCGGGCTGCGCATCATCAGGATCGCCGGCCCTCCGCTGGTCCGGGACGTTCCCATAGGCTTCTCCTGGAAGAAGCTGGTTTGCGACCTCTATCTGTCGGCGAAGATGGCGTCCCTGGTGTGGTCGAACGACTATGGGGCGATCCACGCCGTGGAGGAGTCCGTCTTCCCCGCGGCCCTCCTGAATCTCCGGGGCCGCAGGAAGCTCGTCTACGACATGGATTCACTCATGGCGGACCAGCTGATGGAGAAGTGGGGCGCCCTGCGCCCTGTCGGCCCCATGCTGCGCGCCGTCGAGGGGTGGGCGGTAAGGAGGGCGGACGTCATCCTCCCCGTCTGCGGCCACATTGCCGACCGGGCAGCCGGATACCGGCCGAAAGGGAAAGTCTTCGTCCTCGAGGACGTGCCCCTGCCGGGGGAGGATTCCGCCGGGGAGGCGGAGGACCTGAGAGAGATCTTTCATGTGACCCGGCGCCTCGGGCTCTACGTGGGCAACCTCGAACCGTACCAGGGGATAGACCTGCTCCTGAAGGGTCTGGCGGAGCTTGCCGGGGGGGACGGTCCGGAGGTGGTGGTCATCGGGGGCGACCCCCGCGACGTGGATCGTTACCGCCGGCTGGCGG
>JAUWCW010000290.1 GCA_030609125.1 Candidatus Rokuibacteriota bacterium | reverse complement strand
TTTATTACCAAATTTAGCCTGTTTCGTCAATAACGAGGATGTGGCCAGGTCTCAGGGACTGGACACGTCGGTCACGGTAGGAATGCCGGTTACCCGGCACCCCCCGCACAGATCCCAGCGTGCGGAACTATCGCACTGGGCTCCTACCTCGGGTCATACGTGGAGCCGCTCCAGAGGGTACGGGTGATAGTAGCGAACAGCGGGAAACCACGTGTCTACCAGTCGTCGCATCCGAGCCCCGGTCAGTTTGTGCTTCTGGCTCCGGCGTTTTAACGTCTTCCACCACAGCCACTGAAGGTGGTGCCGAAAGGCGCTCAATGAACGCCGGTTCATGGGCACACCGTAGTACCGCATGTGCCCCGTCAGCACCGATTTCAGATACGCACCCTGCTCCGGAACCGAATCGTGCAGGCGGCGGCGAAGCTCCGCTTTGACTTCCTTGAGCTTCTGCTGCCACTTCTTCCGCTTCGTCTTGCGAAGAACCGTGAACCAACCTTTTCTCGTCTTCCCGCAGATATGCGTGAATCCCAGAAAGTCGAAGGTCTCCGGCTTGTCCTGGCCTCGTGCTTTACGGCTCTTTGCCGCAAAACGGCCAAATTCGATAAGACGAGTCTTGTCCGGGTGAAGCTCCAGGCCGAACCGGGCAAAACGTTCCTTCAACTCGCGAAGAAACTGCTCTGCATCCGATTTGTACTGAAAACCCACTACCCAGTCGTCTGCGAAACGCACCGCGATCATGTCGCCACGCGCCCGTTTCTTGCGCCACTGCGCAGTCCACAGGTCGAATACGTAGTGAAGATAGATGTTGGACAGAAGCGGGCTGATGCTCCCCCCCTGTACCGTCCCCTCTTCCTTCCGTATCCGTTTTCCCTCCTCAAGCACACCGGCGTTCAGCCATTTCCGGATGAGACGCACAATGCGCCGGTCCGCTATCCGGTGCTCGATGAACTTCACCAGCCAATCGTGGTCGAGGGTATCGAAAAATGCACGAATGTCCGCATCAAGCACCCAGCTCACCTTCCGCTTCATGATTCCCACCGACAGGGCATCCAACGCATTGTGTTGGTTCCTTCCCGGCCGGAAACCATAAGAGAATCCGAGAAAATCCTCTTCATGCACCGCGCTGAGCACCTCCGCCGTGGCCCGCTGTACGATCTTGTCTTCCAGCGTGGGAAGACCGATCGGTCGCCGCCGGCCGTCAGCCTTGGGCACATACGCCCGCAGAACAGGCTTTGCCCGGTACGCTCCCCGTTTCAAACGATCCGACAAGTCCTGAAGGTTCTCTTCCAGGTGCTCGCCGTACCGCTTCCACGTCTTGCCGTCCACGCCGGGAGCCGCTGTTCGCTTCAGCGAACTGTACGCTTCTCTCAGTTGGTTGACGTCATAGACATGATGAAAGAGCGCAGTGAACCGTTCCTCCTTGTTCCTCCTTGCTGCTTCGCGTATCCGATCGAGCGCACTGGGCACGTCGATCCGACTCTGTGTCCGGGACGTGTTTTGCTCCATCGAATTCCCCTTGGTCAGCCCCCTTTCCTCCATCGACTCCGCCACACCCTCCGGTGTTTTGTTCGCCGACTTCTCAGGTACTATGGGGCTGTCCGACTTCCTATGCCCGTGCGTCATCGGATTACATCCTCGGACTTACCGATGCGGCCTTCGGACCCTCGCTCGAAGGAGAACATAGGATCTCCCGGTTCCCGTGCAAAGAGTTTCCATACGTGCCAAGGTCTACGACCGCGCAGGGTCCCGCCATGCCTCGCGATAGCGACATGGAGGGTGTTGCCTTCCGAGTGACCCACATCGTCAGCACCCTGGAATATAAGTATTTCACGGCTCAATACTCGGCCCATACGTTCCCCTGTCAACGCTTCGGCGATGCCATTACTGACAAAACCGCATGACTCGGGGCCGATGCGGTTCGCTAAACCTTCATCGTGTGAAACTTCCATTCACTACTCCTTGCCGGTCTCCCGGCGCTCTCGGGTCAGCCCTTGATTGCATGACATTTTCCGGAGAAGTATATCCGGGAGATGCTTCGCAACTATGGTATGGCATGAATCAAGGGCAGACCCCTTGCGGGCCTAAGATCCGAAGAACAGGTCGTGCCAGATGGAGAGGCAGATCAGGGCCCAGAGGATGTGGGAGTGGTTGTGGGTCATGGCGATGTGCTCCTCCATAAGGCGGTCCACCTCTCCGGGAACCAGGTTTTCCCGGATGACAGCCGAGGAGTGCAGCCGCTCGCGCATGTAGCCCCGGAGATCCCCCCGGAGCCAGTTCTTGATGGGAAAGCTGTAGCCCTGCTTCTTCCGGTAGGCGATCCCCGGCGGGAGGCGATCCCGCATCGCCTTCTTGAAGATCGCCTTGGTGGTGAAGCCCGGCAGCTTGTGCCGTGACGGGATGGAGGCAGCCAGTTCCACGAAGCGGTGATCGAGAAAGGGCACCCGCACTTCCAGGGAGTGCGCCATGCTCATCTTGTCGACTTTCATCAACACGCTGTCGGGCATGGTGAACCTCGTGTCCACGTAGATCTCCCGGTCGAGACGCTCCTTGGAGTTGCACCCGGCCGCGGCGGCCGCCACCGGAGCGAAGGGGCGGCGGTCCATCCTGTTCCTGGCCGTCTCCCGCAGCAGCCCCTCCTCGCGGGCGGGGTCGAGGAAATACTGCCACCGCATGTGCCCACCCTCTTCAGGGAGGTCCGCCCCGGCGATAAAGCGCTGGAGGATGTTGGAGACCCCCTTCTTCTGTTCGTTGTCGGGCAGGCGCTCCACGAGGGGGGAGATGATCTCCCTCCTCAGCCACCGGGGCAGAAGGTGGTACCAGCGCTCGGCCTTGCTGGCCTTGAAGCGGTCATACCCGGCGAAGACCTCGTCACCCCCCTCGCCGCTGACGCAGACCGTCACATGCTCCCGGGCCTTTTTCGCCATGGCGTAGAAGGGAACGGCCGACAGGTCCGTCATGGGCTCGTCGAAATGCCAGAGCGCCTTCTCCACCGTCTCATGGTCGATGGGATCGAGGATGAACTCCCGGTGCTCGGTGCCGAAGTAATCCGCCACCCTCCGGGCGTATTCCAGCTCACTGTAAGTCCGGTTCTCATAACCCAGGGAGAAGGTCTTGACTCCCTGTCCAAGGTGCTTCTGCATGAAGGCCACGAGAGCGCTGGAGTCGATTCCCCCGGAAAGAAAAGCCCCGAGGGGGACATCGCTGACGAGATGGCAGCCGACGCTCTCATCCAGTTCCCCCAGGAGGTCCGCGATGTACTCCTCTTCGGGCCGGTGGACGTCGCGGAACTTCAGGTCCCAGTACTCCCTGATCTCAGGTTCCTTCCCCTGCTCCAGCTTCAGACAGTGCACCGGCTGGAGTTTGTAGATGTCCTCAAAGAGGGTCTCGGGACCGGGAACGAACTCGAA
>JAUWCW010000100.1 GCA_030609125.1 Candidatus Rokuibacteriota bacterium | reverse complement strand
CATAAAGAGTTCGTGGCCGCCCTCGTAGATCTCCTCCGGGGTGAAGCCGCAGACCCTGGTCACGTTGGGGCTGATGAAGATTGTTTTCCCCTCACCGTCGGAGGTCCAGGTGACGACCGGGATGTCCCTGATGAGCCGGCGGTATTTCCTCTCGCTCTCGCGCAGCGCCTCCTCCTCGCCCGGCGTTCTTTCGGCCTCCCCCCTCATCGTCACGTCCCTGGCAACACCGAGAATCCCGATGGGAAACTCTCCTCTTCTGACCAGGGTGGTTTTCAACTCCACCAGCCTGTCGCCGTGAACCGTTCTTATGGTGAGCTCGAGAGGGTGGACCTCCCTCCCTCTCATCAAGGTGGCAATGATGGATATCACCTTCCTGACCCCTTCGGGATAGAGGAACCGGGCTATGCTCCTGCCGAGAAGATCCTCCTCCGGATGCCCGATGAGCTTCGAGGCCATGCGGTTCACAAACCGGAAATTGCCGAAAAGATCGACGACGTACATGGCGTCGTTGGACTGCTCGACGAACTCACGGTAGACATCCCGGCAGTCCAGGTCGGAATCCAGGCCCCGCAGTCTCTCATCCGCCTCGAGACCCTTCCCTGTCGGGACGCCCCCGCCGCCGGTCTCGACGGCCCGACCGACGATCTTTCCCAGCTCCAGTCTGAGGTGGTCTTCCCGGGATGAGGCGCCGGATGAGAGAGGGGCGTGCTCCTCGAAGGACTCTTTCGCCGGCTTGCCGCCGACTTCGTCTGCCATGCCCGTCCTGACCTCCTTCACCTTTCCCGGGAAAGACACCGGTCCACCGCGATGCCGGAATCTAATATTAGAGGGTAAAACGGTTTTCAGGTCAAGGCGCCGGGGTCGCTTCGCCCTTCAGTCACAACACCTTCCAGATCGTACGCGCCGCTGCCCGTCACTCTCACGGAGACCAGGTCCCCCGGCCGTCCGGGTCCGCTCACGACTATCATGCCGTCCACCTCGGGGGCCTGCCAGGCCGTTCTGCCCAGCCAGAGGTCCTTCTCCCCCTCGACCGGTTCCAGCAGGAGGACCTCGGCGACCTCCCCGTGCCGCCCCCGCCAGAGAGAGGCCGCCGCCTTCTGCTGGAGTCTCATCACTTCGTCGCGGCGCTCCACCGCCGTCTCCGGGGGGACCCGCCCGTGCTGCGCCGCCGCGGGGGTCCCCTCCTCGGGTGAGAAGATGAAAGCCCCCAGGTTCTCGAAGGGGTGATCCCGCAGAAAGCTCAACAGTTCCGCGAACTCCCTCTTTCCCTCGCCGGGGTAGCCGACCATGACGGTCGTCCGCAGGGCGACACCCGGCACCAGGCGGCGCAGGCGGGCATACATTCTCTCCAGCCCCCTTCTGCCGTAGGGACGATTCATCTTCTCAAGAATGCGGTCGCCGGCATGCTGGATGGGGATGTCCAGGTAGGGCAGGACCGCGTCGTTTGCGGCCACGAGCCGGCAGAGCCTGTCGTCCACGCGCGAGGGGTGGAGGTAGAGGAGCCGGAGGCGGAAGTCTCCGGGCAGCCGGGTGAGGCTTTCGATGAGCCGCGGCAGTGCCGGTCCGCCCGCCCCCTGCCCCCACCGCGTGATGTCCTGTCCGATCAGGTTGATCTCCCTCACTCCCGCCGCGACAAGACCCGCCGCCTCTTCTCTCACCGAGCGCAGGGAACGGCTGCGGTGCTTCCCCCTGATGTTGGGAATGAGGCAGTAACTGCAGCGGTTGTCGCAGCCGTCGGAGATCTTGAGGTACGCCCAGAAAGAGGCGGTCATCACCCGTTCGGCGCCGGCTGGAGGGAGGTAGGACGAGCCCCCCCCCCGGAGCCTTTTCGGGCGGGGCGGGGGCAGGGCGAGCCAGCCCGGAAGCCGCTCGATCTGGCCGGGAAGAAGGAAGAGGTCCACCCCCGGGAACATTCCCGTCAGCTCTTTGCCCAGGCGGCTGACGAGACAGCCCGCCACCACGACGACTCTTCCCGCCCGCTTTCCCTTCCACTCCAGCGCCTCTTCTATGGCCTCGCGGGACTCTTCCACGGAGGCGTCGAGGAAGGCGCAGGTGTTTACCAGAAGCAGGTCCGCACCCTCGCTGCGGGGCGTAAAGCCCCACCCGCACCCGGCCAGCCCTCCCATGAGAAACTCGGTGTCCACAAGGTTTTTCGAACAGCCGAGGCTTATCACTCCCGCCGTCCCGCCGCCGGGTACCCGGGAAGCCTCCTTCTTTTTCCCCATAGCCCTTACGCGTGCTCCGCGAGAGACGGGAGAAAGATGCTGATCTGGGTTCCGGGGAACGGGGCAAGTCCCCGGCGGCGAGGTCGCGGCCCCCACGGTGGATTGATGGCGTAGGCGGCGGTCCCGCTTCTGAGCAGAAGGCGGCCGTCCCACCCCCTGACCATCTCCGCCACCAACTTCAGCCCCAGGCCGCGGCCGGGCTCGTCGATACGGCTCACCCGCCGGCGAAAGGCGAGCCGGACCGCCCTGCGATCGTCCCACGATCCGGGAAACTGAGAGGCGTACCTGCCGGCCAGGCTCCCCCGTATGCCCACACCCACGTCCGTCACGGCCAGCCGGACGACGCCCTTCCCGCCGGCTGAGAGGGAAAAGTGGGCGGCCACGAACCCCTCGCTCTCGCTGTGGTCGACGATGTTCTGACAGATCTCGGCCAGGGCGACGGTGAAGCGGTCCGCCGCCAGCACGTTGTACCCGAGTCGCCCCACCAGAAGCCTGTCGGTGCGCCCCTTTATCCGCGCCACCGCCCTGTGCACATCGGAGACCTCCCGTATCCGCGTCACCTCGAGAAGGGGCGACTCCTTCGCGGGGCCGGCGACGCTTTCCTCCGCCGCCTCACCGGCGACGACGAAGAGGTTCTGCAGCCAGGCCAGGGCGCCGGTCCTGGCAAGGAAGGAGAGGACTTCACGGGACCGCGGGAGGATCAGGCCCCACGCCTGCCCCCGGCGGTATTCCGCCGAGGCCCCCATGGCGACAAGCCCCAGGAGCCCGAAGGGATCGATGAATTTCAGGTTGCCGAGGTCGAGGCCCTCGATGCCCGACGGGTCCTCCCCGGCGGCCCGGGTCAGAACGCGCTCCCATCCGGCTTCATCGAGCCGCGGCGGACCGGTGAGGAACATGGCCGGGACTTATCTCCCGCCTGCGTGCATCATGAAAGCCGGCCGGCCCAGACCGAAAGCCCCACAAAGCTGAATGGCGTCCACCGAATCAGAACTGAGAGGAGTCGTGATAGTCCTGCAGGGCCTTGACGGTCAGCCTGCCCCGGATGAGAGACTCCAGGCCGGTGGCGACAGCGGAGGCGCCGGGAATGGTCGTCACCGTCGGTATCTGGTGCATGAGGGCCTCTCTTCTGATGGCAATCTGATCGTCTTTGCCCCTTCGCCCGCGGGGAGTGTTGATGACGAGCTGAACCTGCCGGTTCTTGATGAGGTCCACCACGTTCGGCCGCCCCTCGTGAACCTTGCGCACCGGGTCGACGGAAACGCCCGCCTCTTTGATGACCTTCGCCGTACCCGCCGTCGCCACCAGCGAGAAGCCGAGATCCGACAGACGGCGGGCGATCGGAACGATGCGCTCCTTGTAGCGGTCCAGAACGGAGATGAAGACCGTCCCCTCCGTCGGAAGGTTCTGGCCCGCACCGAACTGGGACTTGATATAGGCAAGTCCGAAGTCGGGGTCGATTCCCATGACCTCGCCGGTGGATTTCATCTCCGGGCCCAGGACCGGGTCCACCCCGGGAAAGCGCGAAAAGGGAAAGACCGACTCCTTGACGGAGTAGTGCGGGACTTTTACCTCCCGGGTAACGCCCAGGTCGGCGAGCTTCTTCCCCGCCATCACCTTGGCCGCAATCTTCGCCAGAGGGAGCCCGGTGGCCTTGCTGACGAAGGGGGCCGTCCGGGAGGCCCTGGGATTGACTTCGAGAACGTAGACCTTGCCGTTCTTGACGGCGTACTGGATGTTCATCAGGCCCACCACGTTCAGGGCCTCGGCCAGCCTCCTCGTGTAAACCCGGATCACCTCGATGACGCCCTCGTCGAGGGTGTACGGAGGCAGGACGCAGGCCGAGTCGCCGGAGTGGATTCCCGCCTCTTCGATGTGCTCCATGATCCCGCCGATGATCACCCGCTCGCCGTCGGCGAGGGCGTCCACATCCACTTCCACGGCGTCCTCGAGAAACTGGTCGATCAGGATCGGGTGCTCTTCGGAGGCGAGAAAAGCCTGCGTGGCGAATTCTTCGAGCGAGTGGCGGTCGTAGACGATGGCCATGGCGCGCCCGCCGAGCACGTAGGAAGGCCGCACCAGAACGGGGTACCCGATCCGGCCCGCAACCTCCCGGGCCTTATCGAGCGAGAGGGCCGTTCCGTTGGCCGGCATGGGGATGCCGAGCTCCTCCAGGAGCACGCCGAAGCGCTTGCGGTCTTCCGCCAGGTCGATGCTGTCCGGAGAAGTGCCGATGATGGGAACACCGGCGCGGGCCAGCGGGACGGCGAGCTTCAGGGGAGTCTGACCGCCGAACTGGACGATAACACCCTTGGGCTTTTCCTTCTCGACAATGGCCAGCACGTCCTCGAGGGTGAGCGGCTCGAAGTAGAGACGGTCCGAGATGTCGTAGTCGGTGGAGACCGTTTCGGGGTTGGAGTTCACCATGATCGTCTCGTAGCCAAGCTCGCGCAGGGCAAAGGAGGCGTGGACACAGCAGTAGTCGAACTCGATTCCCTGCCCGATGCGGTTCGGCCCGCCGCCGAGGATCATGATCTTCTCCTTCTCGTCCGCCGCCACCTCGTCTTCCGGCTCGTAGGAAGAGTAGTAATAGGGGGTGACGGCCTCGAACTCGGCGGCGCAGGTGTCGACCAGCTTGTACGCGGGCCGCACCCCGGCCTTCAGCCTCTCCCGGCGGATCTCATCTTCCCCGCGCCCGACGAGACGGGCGAGCCCCTTGTCGGAGAAGCCGCTCCGCTTGGCAGTCTCGAGCAGATCCCCCGAGAGGCCCTCTTCCCTGATGACGCCTTCCAGGCTCACGAGCTGCTTGATGTGCCTCAGGAACCAGGGGTCGATGAAGGTCAGCTCCGCCACTCTCTCCTCCGAAAGGCCCCGCCGCAGGGCGGCGGCGACGTCGAAGATCCGGTCGGGGTAAGGGGTGCGCAGCCGTCCCTCCAGATCCTCCGTGGACGGCACTTCCCCTTCCTCCCGCATCTCCAGCAGGCCGAAGCGGCCCGTCTCCAGGGAACGGATCCCCTTGCCCAGGGCCTCCTGGAAGGTTCTCCCGATGGCCATCACCTCTCCCACGGACTTCATCGATATCCCCAGGGTCGGGTCGCTTTCAGGAAACTTCTCGAAGGCGAACCTCGGTATCTTCACAACACAGTAGTCGATGGTCGGCTCGAAGGAGGCGGGGGTTTCACGGGTGATGTCGTTGGGTATCTCGTCCAGGGTGTAACCCACGGCCAGCTTGGCGGCGATTTTGGCGATGGGAAACCCGGTGGCCTTGGAAGCGAGCGCCGAGGACCGGGAGACCCGGGGGTTCATCTCGATCACCACCATCCTCCCGTCCCGCGGATCGAGGGCGAACTGGATGTTGCTCCCTCCCGTCTCGACGCCGATCTCCCGGATGCACGCCAGCGAGGCGTCGCGCATCTTCTGGTACTCCTTGTCGGTGAGGGTCTGGGCGGGGGCGACGGTGATCGAGTCGCCGGTGTGAACCCCCATGGGGTCCAGGTTTTCGATGGAGCATATGATGACGACGTTGTCCTTGCGGTCCCTCATCACCTCGAGCTCGAATTCCTTCCACCCGATAATCGATTCCTCAACGAGGATCTCCGTCACCGCCGAGGCCTCCAGGCCCGAGGCGGCGATGCGCTTGAGCTCCTGTATGTTGTAGGCTATCCCTCCCCCCGTTCCTCCCAGCGTAAAGGCCGGGCGGATGATGCAGGGGAACCCGATCTCTCCGGCAATCCTCTCGGCCTCCTCCAGCGTGCGGGCGGTCCCCGAGCGCGGCAGGTCGAGGCCGATCTTCTGCATGGCCTGCTTGAACGCTTCCCGATCCTCGGCCTTGTGGATGGTCTCCCGGTCGGCGCCGATCATCTGCACACCGTACGCTTCGAGAACCCCTCTTTCGGAAATCTGCATGGCCAGGTTCAGCCCCGTCTGGCCGCCCAGCGTCGGCAGGAGAGCGTCGGGCCGCTCCTTCTCGATGATGAGGGCCAGGACCTCCGGGGTCAGGGGCTCGAGATAGGTGCGGTCCGCCATGGCCGGGTCCGTCATGATGGTGGCGGGGTTGGAGTTGACCAGGACGACTTCATACCCCTCTTCCCGGAGGGCCTTGCAGGCCTGGACTCCCGAATAATCGAACTCGCAGGCCTGGGAGATGATGATGGGGCCCGAGCCGATGAGGAGAATCTTCCCGATATCGTCCCGGCGGGGCATGGTCTCAGCTTCCCTCCCCGGGGCTGAAGGAGTCGAAGACGGACCGAAAAAGGGGGGAGAGACCCTCGAATTCCTCCTCCGGCGAGGAGGCGGTGATAAAGTAGAACCGGTCCCGGTGCTTGTAGAGCCTGATCATGGCGTGGAAGGTCTTCTCCCCTTCCACGTAGGAGTACTTCGCCTGGCTGTACGGCGGGTCCAGGTCTTCGTGGTCCTCCAGGCCGGCAAACTTCACCCGCTCCAGGTCGTACCTGATCTGCCCGAGCTTCGTATGCCACTGCACCTCGAGGGTGACGATCCCCGAGGGCTCGTGGATCAGGTGAACCACGGGTTCCGTGCCCGCCTGCCCCGCGGGGCCCTTCATGATCACGCCCTGGCCCATGTAGCCCGAGTCGTCCGTTTTCCACCCGTCGGGGGGGACGATGCTGAAGAACCCCTCCGGATCCCGGTACGGAACCGGCTCGGCGGAGATCCAGCCGAAGAAAGGAAGGAGAAACAGAAGCGCCAGCACCATGCCGAAGAGAGTCTTTCCGAGTATCCGTTTCATCAGTTCCGGTTCCTCTTCATCAGTTGGCGGAACTCGTCAAAAAGATAGCGGGCGTCGCGCGGGCCCGGAGAGGCCTCGGG
>JAUWCW010000001.1 GCA_030609125.1 Candidatus Rokuibacteriota bacterium | reverse complement strand
GAGGGTGAGGAACTCCGCCCGGACCAGGCGGCAGGTCCCCATCCAGCCCGTGAGGCCTATGACCGCCATGACGTTCCAGATGCTGGGGCCCACGAAGGCTATGACGGCAAGGATGAGAAACATGCTCGGAAAGCAGAGCATGAGGTCCACCAGTCTCATGACGGCGCTGTCCACAGTGCCGCCGAAGTACCCCGCCAGGGCTCCCAGGAAGGCCCCGATGAGGACCGATATTCCGACGGAGACAAAACCCACCGCCAGGGACACACGCGAACCATAGACGAGGCGCGAGAAGACGTCCCTGCCCAGGGCGTCGGTTCCGAGCCAGTGCCGGGCCGAGGGGGAGGCGAGAATACTGTCCCGGTTGAACTCGGCCGGATCGAAAGGAGCCAGCCACGGTGCGGCGACGGCGACGAAGAAGAGAAGGGCGACAGCCGCCATGCCGGCGACGGCGAGGGGATTGCGGCGAAGATTCCGCCAGACGATGCCCGCGAACCGCAGATTCCCGGCCATACCGCCCCCGCTCATCATTCCCGCGCCCCCTCGAGCGTGATTCGCGGGTCGGCGAAGACGTAGCAGAGATCGGCGAAAAAGTTCCCGCACAGCGTGAGAACCGCCGTCAGGACCAGGTTGCCCATGATCACCGGATAGTCCCTGGCCATGACGGACTGCCACATGAGCTGGCCTATCCCGGGAAGACTGAAAACCGTTTCGAAGATGACCGAACCGGCAATCAGACCCGGAACGGAAAGCCCGAGGAGGGTGATGATGGAGAGCAGGGCGTTGCGCATGGCGTGGCGGGCGATGACCACCCTCTCGGGCAGGCCCTTGGCCCGGGCGGTCCGGATGTAGTCCTGGCGGATCACCTCCAGCATGCCCGAGCGCATGAAGCGCGACCACCCGGCAAGCCAGGCCAGACTGCCGATGCCGACGGGGAGGACGAGGTGCCGGGCGTAGTCCGCGGCCCTCGCCCAGAGGCCGAGGTCGCCGAAGCCGACGGGGGAGCGCAGGCCGGAGATCGGCAGCCAGCCGAGCTGAAGCCCGAAGAAGATCTGGGCGAGCTGGGCAAGCCAGAAGCCGGGGATGCAGAAGAAGAGGAAGACGAGGACGGTGGAGACCTTGTCGAAGCGGGAGTTTCGGCGCACCGCGGAGAGAACACCGACCGGCAGGGCCACGGCGAGGCTGATCACGAGCGAGAAGATGCTGATGATGATGGTCACCGGCAGCCGCTCGGCGATCTTCTCCATGACGGGTCTGCGATCGACGGAGAAGGAAAGCCCGAAGTCGAGGCGCAGAGAGCGCTGCAGCCAGTCGGCGTACTGGACATGGAGGGGCCGGTCCAGCCCGTAGAGGGCCCGCAGGCGCTCGCCCGCCTCGGGGGACGCCTTGGCGAGCTCCCACGTCATGAGGTCCGTGGGTCCGCCGGGGGCGAGGTGCATCACCAGGAAGGAGACGATCGTGATCCCGACCAGCAGGGGGACCATCGTGAGCAGGCGCCGCAGGGTATAGGAAAGCATGAGCGGATTGTAGCCTATTGCCCGTCGGGGACAAAAAAACCCCTCACCCTCCCCTCTCCCCCCGGGGGGAGAGGACAAAAGCGAGGGGGAAGGCTTGCCTGGATCAGTCCAGATCTTCGAGGTTGATGGTCATCCCCTCGCAATCCGCAGTCTCGAGAACCCAGTCCCGGCCGTCCTGGCTGATCACCCCGAGGCCGACGGCCTCGGAGATGGCCTGGACGTCGCCGCCGTTGATGTCGATGACCTGCGCCTTCCACATCGCCTTGACTTCTTTCTGGACCGCATTCCGGAGGAACTTCAGCCCGTTCCCGAAAGCCTTGGTCATCCTTTTCTCGTCCGCTTCCCGGTCGTCCCGGTCGTCGGCCACGCCGAAGAAGACAAACTCTTCCGTCAGGACCAGGCCGATCTTGCCGGAGGCCTCGCTGAAGGTCCTGATGCCCTGGCCTTCTTCGTTGGGGAGATATGCCCGCCGTTCGTCATCGAGCCACTCTGCCGCCTTGTCCTGGTCAACGGCAACCTTCACCATGGCGCCCCCCATCGGGCAGAGTTCGTCGGCGCCGGCCGCGGCCACTCCCGGAATGACCAGGCTTCCGGCCAGGCACAGTACAACAGCGGTACGCACAAAACCCTTCATGTCAATCCTCCTCTTCTGACGTTTTCTCCAATCAATTACCCTTTACTACCCCGCAAGGGGCCGCAAAGTTACGGTTCTCCCATTTATTACCTTTGATTATCACACATTTACACCACAACAGTATACCTCTTGCAAAAAAAAGACGGGGGGCGACGGGAGCCCTCAGGGGGCGTACCTCTGTTCACTTTTCGGCGCCCACCACCCGATGAAGTTCGAAGTCAGAATCCCCGTGGAGCCGATTGCGACGCCCCTGAAGCGGGAGTGAATGATCGGCAGCGTCTCGGGGGCGAAGAGAAAGACGTAAGGCTGCTCTTCGGCAAGGATCTCCTGGATGCGGAAGTAGGCCTTTCGCCGCTCCTCCCGGTCGAACGTCCCCCGGCCTCTCTCGAGCAGATCGTCAACCTCCGCGTTCCTGAAGGAGACGTGGTTCAGCTCGTCCGGACCGGTCTTGGAGGAGTGCCAGACATCGTAGGCGTCCGGATCGGGCACCGTCCTCCAGCCGAGGATGATGGCGTCGAAATTCCGGGGGCGGACGAAGTTCTTGAGAAAGGCCGCCCACTCGACGACGCGGATCCGCATGTCGATACCGACCTCCTTCAGCCTCCCCTGGATGATCTCGGCGCTCATGGCCCTCTTTCTGTTTCCCTGGTTGGTGACGACGGTGAAGGCGAATTTCTCGCCGTCCCTGTCGAGCCAGCCGTCACCGTCCCTGTCGAGCCACCCCGCCTCGGCGAGGAGCTCGCGGGCCCGTTCGGGGCTGTGGCGGTACTTCATGACGTCGGGGTTGTGGGCCCAGCTGCCGGGCTTGTAGTGCCCCGTCACCGCCTGGCCCAGGCCGAGCAGGACGATGTCGACCAGCTCCTGCTTGTCGATGGCGTGGGCTATGGCCTGTCTCACCCGGCGGTCCGCGAACCTCGGATCTTCCAGGTTGAAGCCGAGATAGGTATACATGAAGTCGAGGTAGCGGTACTTGCGGAAATCGCGGCGGAAGGTCTCCGTCCCGGTCTGCCTCGTGTACTGCACGGGGTCCAGACCCATCCAGTCCACGCCGCCCGCCTTCAACTCGAGAAACATCGTCGCCGTGTCGGGAATGACCCGGGTGATATGCTGATCGATGTTCGGCCTGCCTTCCCAGTAGTCCTCGCTGGCCTCGAGAACGATCTGCTCTCCGGTGAGCCACTTCACGAAGCGGTACGGCCCCGTCCCGACCGGGCTGCGCGCCAGGGGGGTGGTGGTGAGATCCTCACCCTCCAGAAGATGTCTGGGGACGATGGGCATACCCCACGAGATGAGGGCCGGCGCGAAAGGCTTGCCGTAGCTCACCCGCACCGTGTGGGGGTCAAGGACCTGAAACCGCTGAACCTGCAGAAAATCCTCGGCGTATGCCGTCGGTGTCGCCGGGTCGACGAGAAGCTCGTAGGTGAACCGGACGTCTTCGGCGGTGAACGGGGCGCCGTCATGCCACCGCACGCCGCGACGCAGGCGGAAGGTGATCTCCAGGCCGTCGGGGGAAATCTCCCACGACTCCGCCAGATCCCCCTCGATGTTCAGATCCCTGTCGTAGCGGACGAGCCCGCTGTACACGAGATCGGCTATGTCGAAGGAGGCGCTGTCCGACGCGATGAGAGGAATCAGGTTCGAGGCGTCGCCTATGCTTCCCCTGATAATGGCGTCGCCCGTAACAGGCACGTCCGGCGAGCCCCCCCCCGGCGGCGGCGCCTGGGTCTGATCGCCCCCCCCGCAGCCGGAGAGAAAGGCCGCGACGAGCAGGGCCGACGGCAAAAGCCGAAAGAGTGAGGGAGTCCGCTCCACGGCTGCCGCCGACGGTCGCCTCCGGCCTACTCCGCCGGTGGGGGCACGGGAAGGGCGGGAGCGTCGGCGACGGGCTCGGTCGGAATGTCGAAGGGGGCGGGAGCCTCAGGCTGGGCCTCCCGGACGGCCTGCTCCTCGACATCCACCACCGGTGCGCTGCCGCGCATGACCGACCCGGAGCGCTGGCTCGCCAGATAGGCGAGGGTGAGGGAGGTGAGCATGAACAGAACCGCCGCGCCGGTGGTGACTTTGCTCAGAAAAGTCGATGCCCCCTGGCTTCCGAAGACCGTCTGGTTGGAACCGCCGAAGCTGGCCCCCATCTCGGCCCCCTTGCCCGTCTGAAGCAGGACGATGAGAATCAGCGCAAAGCTGACGATCACGTGAACTATGAGAATCAGTGTTGTCATGGTACTGCAGCAATCTCCTTTCCCGATTCTGCCTGCGGCGGCCCCCAGGCCCGCCGCTCACCCCTTCTCGAAGCGTACGATCCGGGAGAAGGAGTCGACTTCCAGACTCGCCCCGCCGACGAGGGCGCCGTCGATATGCGGCTTGCCCATGAGCTCATCCACGTTGTCGGGCTTGACACTGCCACCGTAGAGGATGCGAATCCGATCGGCAACTATATCCCCAAAGCTGCCGGAAAGCAAGCCCCTGATATATCCGTGAATCTCGTCGGCCTGATCCGGCGAGGCGGTCTTTCCCGTACCGATGGCCCAGACCGGCTCGTAGGCCAGAATGACCGAAGAGGCGTCCTCCGGAGAAACCCCTTCCAGGGCGCTCTTCACCATCCGGTGCACCACGTCGCGCTCCCGGCCCGCCTCTCTCTCCTCGAGAGTTTCCCCGACGCAGATGACCGGCAGCAGGCCGGCTTTGATGGCCGCCCGGGCCTTGCGGTTCACGTCCTCGTCGGTCTCGCCGAAGTGCTGCCGCCGCTCGCTGTGGCCCACGATGACATGGGAGCAGCCCGCGTCCTTCAGCAGGGGCGCGGAGACCTCGCCGGTCCAGGCGCCGGAGCTCTCCCAGTACACGTCCTGGGCCCCCAGGTAGATGCCCCGTCCCTCCAGGGCCTTGCCTACGGGGGCAAGCGCGGTGAACACAGGGGCGATCATCACCTCTCTGTCCGTGAGGCCCGCCGTCTGCCCGGCCAGCGCCGTCGCCAGTCCAACGGCCTCGTCTATGGTCAGGTTCAGCTTCCAGTTTCCTGCCATCAGGGGCGTTCTCATCTTATCCTCCCGCCTGCAACTGATCCTTGTCGGTGAGGGCGGCCATCCCGGGGAGTTCCTTCCCCTCCATAAGCTGGAGAAAAGCCCCGCCGCCGGTGGAGATGTAGGACATGTTCGGCGACTCGCCCGCCTGGTGGACCGCCACGTCCGTGTCCCCGCCGCCGACAATGGTGAGGGCGTAGGAGTCGGCGAGGGTGTGCGCCATGAAGCGGGTACCGCGGGAGAATTTCTCCATCTCGAAAAGACCCATGGGCCCGTTCCAGAGGATGGTCCGGGCATCCTGAAGCGCTTCGGCGAACAGACGCATCGTCGCCGGTCCGATGTCGAGTCCGCTCCAGCCCTCGGGTATCTCCTGCACCGGAACGATCTTTATCTCCGCCGACGGATCGACCTTGTCGGCGACCACGCAGTCCACCGGAAGGTAGAACTTGACGCCGTGCTTGCGGGCGTTCGCCATGATTTCCCGGGCCTCGTCCTGCATGTCATTCTCGACAATCGAGTTCCCGATCTCGTACTCCATGGCCTTCAGAAAAGTGAACATCATGCCGCCGCCGATCAGAACCTTTTCCACCCTCCCGATGAGGTTGTTGATGACGCCGAGCTTGTCGGAGACCTTCGCCCCCCCCAGGATGGCCGCCACGGGACGAACGGGATCCTCCCAGATCCGGTCGAAGTACTCGACCTCCTTCTTCATGAGAAAGCCCGCCGCCGCCACGGGGATGAACCGGGTGATGGCGTCTATAGAGGCGTGGGCGCGGTGGGCGGCCCCGAAGGCGTCGTTGATGTAGACCTCGCAGTCGCCGGCCAGGGCCCGGGCGAACTCCCTGTCGTTCTCCTTCTCCCCCTTGTGGAAACGGACGTTTTCCAGAAGCAGGACCTGGCCCGGCCCCAGTTCGCGGATCATCTGCTCCACCTTCGCGCCGACGCAGTCGCCGCTGAAAAGGACCTTCTTGTTCAAAAGCCTCTCGAGGCGCTTGCGCACCGGCGCCAGGGAGTATTTCATGTTCCGCTCACCCCTGGGCCGGCCGAAGTGGGTGGCGATCACGACACGGCAGTTCTCGTCGATGAGGTAGTTGATGGTCGGCAGGGTGGCCCGCAGGCGCATGTCGTCGCTGATGTTGCCGTGCTCGTCGAGGGGCACGTTGAAGTCGACCCGAACGAAAACGCGTTTGCCGCTCAAGGGCACGTCTTCAATGCAGAGCTTGTTCATCGCCCCCCCCCGGCTCAGGCGTCTTTCCCGTACATGTACTGCAAAAGATCGCGCAGGCGGCAGGAATAAGCCATCTCGTTGTCATACCACGAGAGAACCTTGAGCAGCCTCTTGTCCAGCACCTTCGTCAGGGCGCCGTCCACCACGGAGGAGCAGGAGTAGCCGTTCATGTCGATGGAAACAACCGGCTCGTCCGTGAAGTCGAGCACTCCCCGCATGGCTCCGCGGGCAGCCTCCTTCAGGGCATCGTTCACTTCCTGTTCGGTCACGTCCTTTTCCATCTCGGCCGTCAGGTCGACGAGGGAGACGTTGAACGTCGGCACCCGCACCGACATGCCGTCGATCCTGCCCTTGAGCTCGGGAATGACAAGGGCCACCGCCCGGGCTGCGCCCGTGGTGGTGGGGATCATGGAAACCGCCGCCGCCCTCGCCCGCCGCAGGTCCTTGTGCGGAAAGTCCAGGATGCGCTGGTCGTTGGTGTAGGAGTGAATGGTGGTCATCTGGGCCCGGTGAATGCCGAAAGTGTCGTGCAGGACCTTCGACACCGGCGCCAGGCAGTTGGTCGTGCAGGAGGCATTGGAGACAATGTGGTGCTCCGCCGGGTTGTACCACTCCTGGTTCACCCCCATCACCACCGTCAGGTCCGGCTCCTTGGCGGGAGCGGAGATGAGAACCTTTTTCGCCCCTGCCTCCAGGTGTTTAGCCGCCCCGGCACGGGCGGTGAAGTGGCCCGTGGACTCGATGACGTAGTCCACTCCCAGCTCTTTCCAGGGGAGTTCGGCCGGGTCCTTCGTGGCCAGAACCCGGACCTCGTGATCATTGACCACAATGCTTTCGTCCCGGGCCTCTACCGTTCCGGGAAAGCGGCCGTGGACCGAGTCGTACTTCAGCAGGTGCGCCAGTGTGGCCGGGTCGGTCAGGTCGTTGATGGCTACCACGTTGATGTCGCTGTGATTCTGGAGGCCGCGGTAGAAGTTCCTCCCGATACGGCCGAAGCCGTTGATGCCGACGTCGATGCTCATAGACTGTGCCCTCCCAGAAATATAGTAATCGACTGAACCGGTGGGAATGGTACCAGCCGTGGCGATTTTCTGTCAACGAACCGGCCTTTCCCTCCTGTCCGTCACGCCCTGGCCACCGCGGCGACGATGACCCGCGACGCCCCTGCCCGCTTGAGAATTCTGCAGCATTCTTCCGTCGTCGCGCCGGAGGTGAAGACATCGTCCACGACGAGTACTCTTCTACCCTCCACAGAGACGCCGCGTCGCAGGTTCATGGCGCCCCGCACCTCCCTTTTTCTCTCCCTCAGGTCGAGTCCCGTAAGGGAGCGGGTATGAATCCGTCGCTCCAGGGCGCGCGCCAGCAGGGGCCGGCCCGTCTGCTTCGAAATCCGACGCGCCAGCAGGGCCGCCTGGTTGAACCCGCGGGAGCGCAGGCGGCGCCGGTGCAGGGGAACGGGGACGACCAGGTCGCAGCACTGCCCGAGCTCAACGGCGGCCCTCATCGCGAGACGGCGGGCCAGGTACCTCCCGGCGCCGAAATCGGCCCTGTACTTGAAAGCGTGGACGAGATCCCGGACGCCTCCCTTGAAGGGGCCCAGAACCACCAGCCCGTCCCTGGAACAGGTTCCCCGGCAGGGCGGACAGAAGTCCAGGGCGCTCCGGACGGGGGCCCCTCCACAGCCGGCACAGAGGGGACGGGAGAAAGAGGGGAGTCCGTCGTCACAGGCGGGGCAAAGGCTCTCCTCCCCTTCCCTCTCCAGGCCCTCGCCGCAGAGCAGGCACACGGGAGGAACGACCAGATCGAGCAGGCCGAAGGCGGCGTTGCGGGCCTTGGCGGCCGCAGCGCCGAGGGCCTCTTCAAGTCGCGGCACCTTCACGGTCCCTCTTCAGAAGCGCCGGAGCAGGCCGACCACGCGTCCCAGTATCTCTCCCGCAAGACTCCCCTCTCCCAGGATGAGGATCTCTTCCGGCTCCTCCGAAACCAGCAGGCGCCAGCTCTCGCCTTCATAAAAGATGCGGCCTGCCAGTGTCTCCCCGCCGGCGGAGGCGAGAACGAGGTCACCCACTGCCGGCTCGGCGGCGGAGTCCACCAGAACGCAGTCTCCGCTCTTCAGCCCCTCGGGCAACGGGGCATCGCCCGACAGCTCCCACACCGACAGCTTCTCCCCCCCGAACCACCCTCGGTCAATCCACAGGTTCCTGTTCGGGGAGCCCTCCTTCCCGAACGTGGGGCGAATCTCCAGCTCCTGCGCCTGCCTCTTGAGATACCGGCTCCTGCGGTAGCGCCGGAGACGGAAGCTCCGTACCTTGCCGGGGTCCTTTTCCAGAAGGCCCTCCCGCATCATCCTTGCGATGTGGTAGGAAACGGTGTTCGTCGATTTCCATCCGAGAGCGGCGGCGATCTCCCGGTACGAGGGGAAGCGCCCCTCCCTTCTCTGGCAGGCCTCCAGATAGCGGTAGAGCTCCCTGCTCCTGTCGCCGCCCTTCATCGGTCGAGGGGGAGGAAGATGGTGAAGACCGTACCCTCTCCCTCCCGGCTGCGGACGGCCATTCTTCCGCGGTGTTCCATGATGATGTTCCGTGAGATGTAAAGGCCCAGCCCCGTGCCCGTGCCTTCGGCCTTGGTCGAGAAGAAGGGCTCGAAAATCTTCTTCAGAACGTCGGGCGACATGCCCGACCCCCGGTCCTCGATCTGCACCGCCCCCAGCTCCCCGGGCTCGGTTTCACCTTCCTCGCACCGGTGCCACCCCTCGGGCCCCCTCTCCCGAAGCGCGGCCATCCCCGCCGGAGGGACGGTCCGAACGAAGATCTCGCCCCCCTCCTTCATGGCGTGACAGGCGTTGGTGATGATGTTGAGAAAGACCTGCTTGAGCTTCTCCCGGTCACCCCGGACCCGGGGCATGCTCCCGTCAAGCTCCCGGTTGACATGAACCTTGGCCTTCTTGAGCTCGTACTCAACGAGCTCCAGCGTCTCCTCCAGGATGCCGTTGAGATCGACCGCCTTCATCTCCGCCGTCCGGGGTCGGGCAAAGGCGAGAATGTTCCTGCTGAGGCGAAGGATGCGCTGCGACTCTTTCTCGATGATATCGGCGTACTTGAGCGCCTTCGGCGGCAGCTCTTTGTCGGAGGTGAGGATGCTGCTCATCATCATGATCGAGGTCAGGGGATTCTTTATCTCGTGAACGATCCCGGATCCCATTCTACCGATCTCGGCGAGCTTCTCGGACTGGACCAGGATCTCGATCATCTTCTTTTTCTCACTCAGGTCCTGGGCGATGAGGGAGATCCCCACCAGGGCTCCCTTCGAGTCCCGTATGGGGGAGAAGGCCGCCGCCACGGGGATCGCGGCGCCGTCTGATCTCAGGAGGCGCAGCTCCTGGTGCCCCACCACCTCTCCCTGGAGAGTGCGCAGCAGAGGGGTTTCGAGACTCTTCTCCTCTCCGGGAGCGGCGAGGAAGGACCACGCCCGATTGCGGACTTCCTTCTCATTGTAGCCGAAGATCTCCTGGGCCCCGTGGTTCCAGCTCGCCACCGCCCTGGACGCGTCGAAGCTGACGATGGCCTCGCTGGAGGACTCCACGAGGTGCCCCAGGTATTTCATCCGTTCCAGGTAGCGCATCTTCTGCTTCCGCACCTCGACGTACTGCAGGGTCGTCACCGCCAGGTAGGTCAGCACCACCGCCGTCAGGGGACCGACCAGCTCCAGCTGAACCCGCCACACGGTGAAGGCCTGGAGTGTGCCGACAAGAAAAGCGGACCCCGCCAGAAGGGTAATGATCATGCTTACCAGCGGCCGGAAAGAGAAGGCCAGCCCCCCTGCCAGCCCCCCGAGAAGCAGCCAGACGGCGAGGGTCGCTGCCCGGGAGGGGCGGCGGACGAACTCACCGGTGAGTATGTTGTCGATGAGCGTCGCCTGGATGCCGATCATCGGATAGGCCGAAGAGAAAGGGGTCGGCCTCAGGTCGGTGTTGCCCGTGAAGGTCACGCCGACGAGGACGATCCTGCCGCGGAAGACCCCCAGATCTATGGGGGCCTTTTCCGGATAGCGGTCGGCCTGCAGAACCTGCCGGTACGAGAAGGCGGGAAACGCATCCAGTCCGCCGTTGAAGTTGACCATCGTCTGGCCTTCGCCGTCGACGGGAATCGTCCGGGGAGTTCCCTCCCGAGTCGTGACCGAAATCGCCCTCTCGCTCGGAAAACCGACTTCATCGATAGAGAAGCCGAGGTAGTCCCCGGCCACCCGGAGGGCGGCCGCGGGGAAGAGCTCATCCCCGTGACGCACGAGGAGAGGCACTCTCCGGGTATTGCCGTCGCTGTCGGGCAGGGCGTTGCAGTGCCCGATGCCGGCAGCGGAGCCGAGCAGTCCGGGGACTGGCCCGGTCAGTTCCAGCCCCCGGAGAAACAGCGGGCCGCTTTCTTCCTCCGAGGGGGAGAACCCGTTGAAAAAAGAACAGAAATGGACATTTCCCGCCGCCCCGGCCATGGCGCCGAGGAACTGCTCCTGACCCCTGTCGGGCGACTCGGCGAAGAAGATGTCGAAGAGGATGACCTTCGCCCCCGCCCTGTTGAGGACATCGATGAGCAGGGCGTGATGGTCCCACGACCACGGCCAGCGGCCGAACTCCTCGATGCTGTCGTCGCCGATAAAGACTATGGCCAGAGGAGATTCGACGGGACGTGTTCCGGCCAGCCTGAACCGGGCATCGACGGTCCTGAGCTCAAACTGCCGGAAGAGCTCTGCCCGCAACAGCCCGACGGTGAGAAGGGAGATGCCGAAACCGATAGCGATGGACCTGACCCATCCCCGCCTGAAGGGGGAGGCATGGTAACGCTGGACGGTCTGGTCCCTTCCGGAAGGGAAAGACCGGATGGGAATGGCCGAAGGGCGGTCTTCTCCCATTACTCAGACTTTTTCTCGCCTTCGCTCCAGTAGTGCTCTCTCTTGAGCTGCTCCGCCTTCTCCTCCGTCTGCTCCGTACCCCTCACACCGGTCGTCGGCGTGACCTGCATCTGCACCTTCTGCGTGTCCGACGGAGCAGAGACTTTCGACCTCATTCTTTCGAGACGCGCCTTGAGCAGAAGATCCGAAACGGCGATCTCCATCTCCGCTCCCACGGCGGCGGCAACGTCATCGTTGAAAAGTATGTCCGCACCGGACGCCGCTCCTGTCCTGATGAGCTGGCCTTCCGCAACGGACTCGCCCATCGCCGCCGGGCGCCATGTTCCCCCCTCACCCACCTGGACGTCGCCTTCAAGGGCCGTGAGAGTACCCACGGGTCCCCCTCCGGAAGGCTCTTCGCCCCACGCCGCCGGCGGAGCACAAAGCAGAACGAGAACACCGAACATGGCTGCTGCTCTCATGGTTCCCTCCTTTCAACCGTTATGACAGTTTCACCGCCGGCCCCGGACCCCAGATCCACATCGAGATCCATCGCCAGCCGATAGTGTTCGCGGGCCCTGTCGAACCTGCCCCCATCGCGAAACCTCAGAGCCAGCTCGAAGTGAACATCCGGGCAGTCGGGATCGAACGCAAGAGACTGGAGGTACCGTTCGATGGCCTCTTCGTACACCTCCCTCTCGTAAAGAACGTTTGCCAGGTTGCTGTGCCCCCCGGCAAAGCCGGGGGCCAGATCGACAACCTTCCTGAAACGGGCCTCCGCCTGGAGGAGGTACCCGTGCTTCGCCAGGAGAATCCCCAGGGAGTTGAGAGCCGCCACGTCGGCGGGATGCTTCATCAGCTTCCGCTGGAGCTTCATCACCCTGCCGCCCACCAGGGTCTGCTCCTGTATCTTCAGGTCCTGTTCGAAGAGGGGCCAGATTTCTCTCCGGGACGGAACGGCCACCGTCGGCGCCTCGTCCGGGAGGTGGATGGGCGGGTACTTCTTCCAGGCTTCCTTGATTTCGATGATCTCGTACTTCCGCTCCTCCAGCATCCGGGCGCCCGTTCTCCACGCTTCGGAGAAGGACTTGCCCAGGAGGGTGGTCTCCACCGGAACCCAGACCCGGTCCTGCTCGTCCACGTACAGCAGCGCAGCGTCCCGGGTCAGCTGACCCGACTGCCCCCTTTTGAGCCCGGTGTCGAAAATGACGAAGACGTGATCGTAGACGTCGACGAGGGCCGTGTCGATCCCTATGTTCTGAAGGAGGGCCGCGTAGAGCACGGAGACGTCGTCGCAGTCGCCGGACCTCATCACCAGGGTCTCCCGGGGGAAGCGGATCAGGTCGAGCACTCCTCCCCCGGCAGCCAGACTGCCGTAGGGGTTTTCGGGGTCGGGGATGTAGCGCACGCCGTACGCGCCGAGGGCGTCGAAGATTTCGATCCCCCGCAGGAGATTGTCGTAGATTATGGTCTCCTTCTCATCCTCCCTGAACTGACTCACAACCCCGCGGGCGAACTGCTCCACCACGGGGTCCAGGTGCGTCACGTAGAGCCCGACCCGGCCCGGCTCCTCCCACGTCATGCTGTGCTTCTCGAAGATCGTCACCGACCGGGAAACCGACGACTCCTTCATCTCCCCACGGAGGCTGTACTGCAGCTTGACCAGGGCTTGGCGGGCCGCCGTCTCCTCCAGCCCCAGAACCGCGTCGCTCAGCCCGACCCTCAGGGGGACGGGAAGAACCTCGCCGGGACCGATGGTGACGATCCGGTCGCCGGGAAAATCCATCAGCCCCGGGATGAAGAAGCTGACCTTCACACGAAGAGGCTTGTCGAACTTGTTCCTGATGCTGACCCGCGCCGGAGACCTCTTCTCAAAGTCCCTGTCGGCGACGTAGAACTGGTAGAGAGATGCGTAGAGGTCCTCGAAGGCGATCTCCACCACTTCCAGGTCGAAGACCCCCGTGTCGACCTGGAAACTCACCACGGCGGGAGTGGGGTCGATGTTGAGGCCCTGGTCCATGCCGCGAACGGCAAAGGTGTGGGTTCCGTTGGCCAGATCCAGCACCGTCACCCGCGCCTCGCGGCCGAAGTCGCTCCATTCGCCGTCGTCGAGGCGCCAGGAGTAGCGCATCCTGCCCGGGGGGGTCTCGAAGTCCGAAGCGGCGAACTCGAAGAGGTAGCTCGAAGTTCCCACCACCCCGCCGGGGGGGGCCTTCAGGCTCGTGTCGGGGGCCGCGCGGTCGGGACGGTAGAGGGTCACCCCCTCGGAGGAGCCGAACCAGAGCTCGTCCCCGTTTTCCATGATGGAGGTAATGGCGTTCGCGTGCAGACCGTCGGCCTCGCTGAAGGCGCTCCAGTACGAGCCGTCAAACTTCGCCACTCCCGCGTCGGTACCGAACCACATGATACCCGTGCGGTCCTGGAATATTTCCGCTACGGCGCTCCCCGAGAGGCCCGCACCGGGGTCGACGTCCCGCCAGGCCTCACCGTTCCAGAGCGACACCCCCCGATCGGTCCCGGCCCAGAGGTTCCCGTCCCGGTCCCGGAAGAGGGTGCGAACGGCCTTTCCCGCCAGCGCCCCGACAACGGACCACTCCTCGTCGCGACGGGTCCACAGCCCCTCCGGGGTCCCCACCCAGAGCACCTCCCCCGCGACACCCTCCAGGGCGGTGATCTCCCCTTTCCCCAGAAGCTCATTCTCTTCGACCAGGTCCCATTGCCCGTCGGCGTAGAGGCTCAGCCCCTTCGGAGTGCCGACCCACATCTCTTCTTCCCCCACTCCCCAGAGGGCGGTGACCATCTCGTCCTTGAGCCCGTTGTAGCGATCGAAGTGGCGAACCTTCACCGACTCGGCGCCGTAGTCGTACCGGCGGAGCTCTGACTGGTACTCCGGAGGTGTGAAGTGCCGGAGGCTGCCCCTGCTGTAAACGTAGAGCCCGTTGTCCGTACCGATCCAGACGTCCCCCTCGAGGTCGGCAAGAAAGACGCTCACCCGACCCGTCAGGTCGTCGTCGGGTCCCACGTGCTCCACCTGGCGCCCGTCCATCTCGAGAAAGCCCTCGTCCGTCCCCATGAACAGCAGGCCGTCACCGTCCCGCAGAAGGGGCCCCCGGGGGGACTCTTCGTCGTAACCGACGGAATCGAGGGCAAGCCAGGCGGTGTCATACTTTATCAGCCCGTGTGATGTGCCGATCCATATCGAGCCGTTCAGGTCGGCCTGCAGCGCAAGCACCTCCTCGGAGGGGATGCCCTCACTCTCGCCGAGCCAGATCCAGTCGTAGCCGTCGTACCAGCCGACTCCGCCCCGGGTGCCTATCCACACGCGTCCCTTGCGATCCTCCGCCAGGGCGGTCACGTGGGTGTTGGGCAGATCGTCACGGGCGCCGTAGGCCGTCCAGCCGATGCCGTCGTATTCGGAGAGCCCCCCCTCAGTGCCGCACCAGACGGTGCCGCGCGAATCCTCCAGCAGGCTGGTCACAACCCCGGGCGAGAGACCGGCGGCGGCGGTGTGGACCGTCCAGTCCACGCCGTCGAAGTACCTCACGTCCTCCCTGGTGCCGACCCAGAGCCCTCCCTCGCGGTCGGCGAGAAGGGCCGTCACGGGGGTGCCGTCGAGGGCCGCCACCGTCTGCAGCCCCTCTTCGTCCCCCCCGAAGCTCATCAGCCCGCCGGCGTAGCCGAACCAGATCCTCCCCTCGGCGTCGGAGACGACCGACACCTTCTCGCCCGTCCGGGCCCCGGGCAGGCCGAGGCGGCTCCACCGCCCGTCGCGCAAAAAACCGAACCCCCTGCTCGTTCCGCGCCAGGCCTGCCCCCCGGGATCCAGAAAAATCGTGTTGATGTCGTCGTCGGGAAGGCCGTCCTCTTTCGTGACATTTCGCCACTGGTGACCGTCGAAGCGGCTGAGCCCCCCCCTGGTGCCGACCCAGAGCGTACCGTCGCCGGCGCGGGCGATAACCTGAACGGTATTGTCGACGAGACCGCCCGCCCGGTCGTAGTGGGACCACGGGGAGACCGCCCCCGCCGGGGCGGCGCTCCAGAGGAGCCAGCCTCCCGTGGCCAGAAGGACTGCTATACCTGCCGTGACTTTGCGCACCCTGGTATTTTAATACTTTTTTATCTTCAATGGGTTACAAAATCATATTTCCCGCCCCCCAGCGCACCGGCAGGGAAATCCCTCCGGTCACCATCCGCGCACTCCCGGCCGGTGTTCCCCGGGAAAAGTTGACAAAACCGGACGGGGAAGGTATTATTTTAGAATAATATTTTGTCGACAAGGCCGCCGTGACTGAGTAAACATGCCGGCTGGCTTATATATTTTTCGGGACGTGCGTACTCCATGGAACAGAACAGGACCTTCCTTTTTCGGGTCGAGGACCGGGTAGCCGGCGTTCGGCTTGACCAGCTGATTCCCCGGCTCATTCCGGACCTTTCCCGGAGCCGTGTGCAGAAGATGATCAGCATCGGTCTGGTCACCGTCAACGACCGCCCCGCCCCGAAACGGTACCTGGCCCGGGGAAAGGACCTGCTTCGCATCACCCTCCCTGAACCGGAGAAGTCCGCGCACCTCCCCGAAGACATCCCGCTGTGCACCATTTACGAGGACGACGACCTTCTGGCAGTCGACAAGCCGCCGGGGATGGTCGTCCACCCCGCTCCCGGCCATCCGGGAGGGACTCTCGTCAACGCCCTTCTGCACATGAGCCCCTCTCTCTCCCGGGCCGGAGGGGCGGGACGGCCGGGCATCGTGCACCGCCTGGACAAGGACACGTCGGGGATCGTCCTGGTGGCGAAGAACGACATCGCCCACCGCCGCCTGGCCTCACAGTTCGCCCGCCGGAGAGTGGACAAGACCTACCTGGCCGTCGCCGCCGGCAGCTTCCGGCGGGACCAGGGGATCTGGGACACCTCCATCGGCCGGGACCGCCGGGAGAGGAAGAAGATCTCGTCCCGCACGGAGAAGCCGAGAACGGCCGTGACACGCTACCGCGTTCTCAGGAAACTCGAGGAGGCGAGCCTCGTCGAGCTGCACCCCGAAACGGGACGGACCCACCAGATCCGGGTCCACCTCGCCGAAAGCCGCCACCCCGTTCTGGGCGACCCGATTTACGGCCCCAAGCCGCGGAGGGGAAGCTCCTATTACGCCGCCGGCAGGCGGTACGGCTTCGAAACGCGTCTTGCCCTGCACGCCTGGAAAATAAGCTGTCGTCACCCCGTGACCGGCACGACGCTGCGGCTTGAGGCTCCCCTTCCCGGGCCCTTCGAGAGGATTCTCCCCCGGTGACCGATCACAACCTTTTCGTCACGAATCCCCTGCAGTACCTGGATGGGGAAGTGAACGCGTCCCACAAGGACTTCGAGAAGGCGAAGGCAAGAATAGCCCTCGTCTTCCCCGATCTGTACGAACTCGGCATGTCCCACCTGGGCCTGAAGATCCTCTACGAAATCCTCAACGCCAGGGAGGAGTTTCTCGCCGAGCGGGCCTTCGCCCCCTGGACGGATCGGGCTGAGCAGCTGCGGCGCCTGGGCCTCCCCCTGGAATCCCTCGAATCCGGCCGTCCCCTGGGAGACTTCGACCTGGTGGGTTTCACGCTCCCCTACGAACTGACGTACACCAACATCCTCAACATACTCGATCTTGCGGGAATTCCCCTGGCGTCGCGGGACCGCACCGGAAGCCACCCTTTTGTCGGGGGAGGGGGTCCGGGAGCGGCCAACCCGGAGGTGCTGGCGGAGTTTTTCGACTTCTTCCTCATCGGGGACGGCGAGGAGGCGATCCTCGAGATAGCGGCCGCTCTCGCCGCGGGGAAAGGCAGGGAGCGGGAGAGCACTTTGCGGAAGCTGGCACAGATCGAAGGGGTCTACGTGCCTTCCCTCTACCGGGCGGTGACCGGCGAGGGAGGGGAGGGAATTCTCTCTCTCGAGCCGCTCCATGCAGGCGTACCGGCGGTCATCAGAAAGAGGACCCTCATCGACCTCGATTCGGCGCCCTACCCCGTCCGCCCCCCCGTGCCCTACCTGGAGACCACACACGACCGGGTCACCGTCGAGATCGCCCGCGGCTGCATCCAGCGCTGCCGTTTCTGTCAGGCCGCCACCACCTACCGGCCCTACCGCGAGCGCAGTCCCCGGACGGTCCTGGAGATGGCCGACAAGAGCCTGGCCTCAACGGGCTACGACGAAATCTCTCTCGCGGCCCTGAGCTGCGGTGACTACCGGCGCCTGGAGCCCCTCCTGGCGGAGCTGATGGCCAGGTACGCCGACGAGAAGGTCTCCATTTCCCTGCCCTCTCTCCGGCCGGGGACGATCACGGACGGCATTCTGCGCGAGGTGAAGAAGGTCAGACGAACGGGTTTCACCATAGCGCCCGAGGCCGGGAGCCAGCGGCTGCGGGACGTGGTGAGCAAGGGAGTGACGGAGGAGCAGATCATGGAGACCTGCTCCCGCCTTTTCCGGGAAGGGTGGAACCGGGTCAAGCTCTATTTCATGATCGGCCTGCCCACGGAGACGGATGACGACAGGGACGCCATCGTCGACCTCGCGATGAGGATCCGCAAAGCGGGCAAAGGGATCCTGGGCCGCTTCCCCCATCTGAGCGTGAGTGTTTCCTCCTTCGTGCCCAAGCCGCACACCCCTTTTCAGTGGTCGTCCCAGCTCACCCCCTCGGAGCTTCATCCCCTCCTCGGCCGGCTTCGCGCCCGGCTGAAAAGGAGGGGCATTGCCTTCAAGTGGCATCAGCCGGAGCTTTCGGCCCTGGAGGGAGCCATCTCACGGGGCGACCGTCGAATGGCCGGGGTCATCCGTTCGGCCTGGGAGAGGGGGCGGACCTTCGACGGGTGGACGGAAAATTTCGACTTCCAGCCCTGGGCGGAGGCCTTCCGCGAACACGGCGTCGACCTGGACGCCTTCATAGGCAGGGAGCGCCGTCCCGGTGAGCCCCTCCCCTGGGACCACTTCACTTCGGCGGGCCTGAAGGAGTTCCTTCTCGAGGAGCGTAACCGCGCCCTCGAAGCGGTCCCTTCTCCCGCCTGCGATCCGACGGACTGCCCCTCCTGCGGACTCTGCGAGGACTACCCCATGCCCGGCGGGGAGGATGAGGCGATGGGGGCGCCGGCGGCGGCTTTCCCCAGGCCCCCCACGGTAAACGGTAAGGTCCGCCTGGAATTCGCCAAGTACGACCGCATGAAGTACCTGCCGCACCTTTCGCTGATGAGAATGTTTCACCGCGCCCTGCGGAGGGCGAAGATTCCGATAGCCTACTCCCAGGGGCACACTCCCCACCCGAAAATCCAGCCGGGACCGCCCCTGCCGATCGGCTACGAAGGGGACCGGGAGTACATCGACATTGAGACGAGCGCTGTCTTCAACCCGGCAGAAATCGCCCGGAGGCTCAATGCCGCTCTTCCCGAGGGCATCGAGATCAGGCAGGCCGTGGCGGTGCATGCCAGGAGCCGGTCCCTCTTCGACATAATCGACCTGCAGACGTACCGCGTGATCCTCCCCAAAGAGCACCTCCCCTCTGAAGAACCCGGCGAGTGGCTCCTCTCCAGGCTGCAGGCCGACGACGATCTGAACATGGAGAGGACCCGCCGGGGAAAAATCAAGACCGTCAACTTGCGTCCGTCCATCGCCGGGGCCGAGCTCAGCGGCGAGAGCGGGTCGGAAATCGAGCTCCTCCTCTCCCTGCACCGCGTCAACGGAAGCGCCCCCCGCCCCGGCGACGTGATCAGAGTCGCGGGCGGGTTCAGCAAGGAAGAGGAGTTCGGATGGAAAATAACCAGAACTGCCAATCTCGTAACACAGGATGAACAATGGAAAACACCGATAAATCTGACAAACAGCAGAAACCGGGCAAGGACCGCTACCTGCAGAAGCTGACACGGGTCTTCCAGGAGACCGGCCGGCGCATCGGCAGGCTCCTGGGGAAGATGCCCGTCGAGGAGATAAAAAAGCCCTACCCGAAGCAGCTCGTCGTCAGCTCCAACACCTTTGAAGTGCGGGTGGCCCTCCTGGAGAACAACGTCGCCGTGGAGTTTCTCCAGGAGTGGAAGCAGGAGCAGGGAACGGTGGGCAACATCTACCGGGGCAGGGTGACGAACGTCCTGCCCGGCATGCAGGCCGCCTTCGTAGACATCGGCCAGGAGAAGGCGGGGTTTCTCTACATCTCGGAGGTCAGCGAGACCCTCCTGGACGAATACGAGTCCTGGGGGGGCAAGGCCCCGAGAAAGCCCCGGAAGCGGAGCCAGAAGATCCAGGACATTGTCCACGAGGGCCAGGAGCTCATCGTCCAGATCGCCAAGGACGCCATGGGAACCAAGGGCGCCCGGCTGACTTCTCACATCTCGCTCCCCGGGCGCTTTATCGTCTTCATGCCCACCGAGACCCACGTAGGCATATCCCGGCGCATCTCCCAGGGCAAGGAGCGACACCGCCTCAAGGAGATCATTCAGAAAATCAAGCCCATCGAAAACGGGGTCATTGTCCGCACCGAGGCCGAGGGGTGCAGCGAGGAAGAGCTCGCCGCCGACCTGGGCTATCTCGTCCGGACCTGGAAGAAAATCAAGAAAAAGAGCGAGGAATCCCCCCCGGCGACCCTCATCCACTCCGAGCTCGACCCGGTGCTCAAGTCGGTGAGAGAGCTTTTCACCTCCGACACCGACCGTCTTCTCATAGACAACAAGGAGGACTACCGCCGGGTGGCCGAATTCGTCCGGACCTTCTCGCCCCATTTCCGGCAGCGGGTCGCCTACCATTCCGGCCGTCGCCTCCTCTTCGACATTCTCGAGATCGAGCCGGAGATCCAGAAGCTGCTGCGCCGCAAGGTCTGGCTCAAGTCGGGGGGCCACCTGCTGATCGACGAGACGGAAGCCCTGGTTTCCATCGACGTCAACACCGGCCGTTTCGTCGGCAAGGGCAACCTGGAGGAGACCGTTCTGAAGACGAACCTCGAGGCGGTCAAGGAGATCAGCCGCCAGCTCAGGCTGCGCAATCTGGGCGGCATCATCATTCTCGACCTGATCGACATGTCGGTGGCGAAGAACCGCGAAAAGGTCTACCGGGCTCTCGACGAGGCCCTCAAGCCGGACAAGGCGAACACCAAGATTCTCAAGATTTCCCAGTTCGGCCTCGTGGAAATGACGAGAAAGCGTACGAGGGAGTCGGTCCTGAAGCTGCTGACCCGCCCCTGCCCCTACTGCGAAGGCCGCAGCTACATCAAGGACAACCAGACGATCTGCAGCGAAATTTTCAGGGAAATCCAGCGGATCGCCCCAAGGACCCGGGAGCGCCACCTGGAGGTGAAGGCCCACGCCGACATCGTCACGCTTCTGCTCGACGAGAAGCGGGACCTTCTCGTCAAGGTGGAGAAACAGGTGCGGAAGAAGGTCCACGCCAAGGTGGAAACCGCCTTTCACCACGAGCAGTTCGAGGTAAAAGGGAGAAAATAGCAGCTTTCCGGTTGACAAACACGCTCTGATTGAGTAAATTTCCTTGTTCCCGATCAGAGGCAGAAGAGCGCAGCAGGAGGTAAGCGAGATGTATACCGTCCTCGAGACGAGCGGCAAACAGTACAGGGTGTCGGTGGGCGACATGATCGATATCGAGCAGGTCGGCCGCACGCCCGGCGAGCCGATCAGCTTCGACAGGGTGCTGATGTGCGTCGGCGACGAAGACACGCTGATTGGACGCCCCACTCTCTCCCAGGTCAAGGTGACCGGCGAGATCGTGGGCGAGGTGAAGGGCCCCAAGATCATCGTTTTCAAGCACAAGCGCCGCAAGGACCACCGCAAGAAGACCGGCCACCGGCAGAAGATGACGAGGGTCAGGATCAACTCCATCGATGTGGAGAAGTAACGGGCAGCCTTCGCTGCCTGTTCCAGGGAGACACTCTTATGGCTCATAAAAAAGGACAGGGGAGCTCACGGAATGGCCGGGACAGTGCCGGGCAGAGGCTCGGTGTGAAGCGCTACGGCGGCCAGACCGTCACAGCCGGCAGCATCCTCGTGCGCCAGCACGGCACGACTTACCACCCCGGCCCCAACGTCGGCAAGGGGAGAGACAACACGCTCTTCGCCCTCGTGGACGGCACGGTCTTTTTCCGCGCCAGGGTCGGCGGCAGGAAGTACATCGGCGTCGAGACCGCACCGGCGCAGAGCCAGGCCGAGTAGTCTTCCCCCCTCTCAATTCATCACCGCCGTCCCCGGGAGAATCCTCCCGCCCGCGTGGCGCACTCAGCTGACAATGTCCGCTTTCATCGACGAAGTAAGGATTTCCGTGCAGGCCGGCCGCGGAGGCCGCGGCTGCGTCAGTTTCCGCCGGGAGAAATACGTTCCCCGCGGCGGGCCCAACGGCGGCAACGGCGGCAAGGGGGGAGACGTGGTCCTCGAAGTCGACCCCCATGTCAGGACCCTCATCGACTTCCGTTTCCGCCCCCTCCAGCGGGCCGAGAAGGGACAGCACGGCCGGGGCAAGGACCAGACGGGCGCCTCGGGCGAAGAGCTCGTCCTGAGAGTGCCCCGCGGGACGGTGGTTCGCGATGCCGGGACGGGTGAATCCCTGGCCGATCTCACCGCCACCGGGGAACGGCTCGTCATTGCCCGCGGCGGTCTCGGGGGCAGGGGGAACGCCTCCTTCAAGACCTCAACCAACCGGGCTCCCCGCTACGCCCAGCCCGGAGAACCCGGGGAGGAGCGGCAACTGCAGCTGGAGCTGCGTCTCCTCGCCGACGTCGGGATAGTCGGTTTCCCCAATGCGGGCAAATCCACTCTCATCTCCGTCATCTCGTCGGCCCGGCCGAAGATCGCCGACTACCCCTTCACCACCCTCACTCCCAACCTTGGCCTGGTCCGCGTGGACGAAGAGTCGAGCTTCGTTGTCGCCGATGTACCGGGCCTCATCCCGGGAGCCCACGAAGGCGCCGGCCTGGGCAGCCGTTTTCTGAGACACCTTTCACGCACGCGGCTTCTCGTTCACGTGATCGATCTCTCACCGGCGACGGGGCGGGATCCGGTGGAGGACTACCGCCAGATCAACAGCGAGCTCGAAAACTACAAGGGGGACCTCGGCGATAAACCCCAGATCCTGGCGGCCAACAAAATAGATATCCCCGAGACGACCGAGGCCCTCGAGAAAATCCGCGCTCTGGCCGCCGCCGAGGGGCTGGAGATCTACCCGATCTCGGCGGTGACGCGGGAAGGGGTAAGAAAACTCGTGGGCGCCATGAAAAGCGGCCTCGACCGGCTGGGCCCTTCATAGCGCGTCCCGCAGGACGGCTGTTTCCCACTATTTGACCGCCGCCCCAAATCGACGCATACTGTTTTCCAGACACCTCGAAACGGACGGGCCCCTGGTGAAATCAGCAGCACGAGAGCGCAGGAAGATCGCCGCAGACGCCCGGCGGGTGGTCGTCAAGATCGGCAGCAGTCTGATAACGGACGGGCGGCAGCTGAGCGCGGAAAAGATCGACGCCCTGGCGGAGACCGTCAGCCGCCACCACGGGGAAGGCCGGGAGATGCTGATCACCTCTTCCGGAGCCATCGCCGCGGGCATGGCGAAGCTGGGCCTTTCCCGCCGCCCGCAGAACATCCCGGAAAAACAGGCTGCCGCCGCCATCGGCCAGAGCTACCTGATGTGGGCCTACGAGAGGGCCTTTTCCAGGAGGGGCTGCCAGGTCGCCCAGATCCTGCTCACACGGGACGAGTTTTCCTTCCGCAAGCGTTATCTGAACGCCCGCAACACCCTCTTCACTCTCCTCGCCCACCGGGTGGTTCCCATCGTCAACGAGAACGACAGCGTGGCCGTGGAGGAAATTCAGGTCGGCGACAACGACAGTCTCTCCGCCACCGTCGCCTGTCTCGCCGAAGCGGACCTGCTCCTGATTCTCTCCGACGTGGAGGGGCTCTTCACCGCCGATCCCCGGTGCGAGGACGGCGCCTGTCTCATCCCTTCCGTGCGCGAGATCACCGGCGAACTCCTGGAGGCGGCGGGAGAGGCCGGCTCGGGCATCGGCACGGGCGGCATGTACACCAAGCTCCTGGCGGCGCAGAAGGTCATGGACTTCGGCATTCCCATGGTGATCGCCGACGGCAGGGACCCGGGGGCCATAGACGACGTGCTCGCCGGCAGGGAGAAGGGGACCCTCTTCGTCCCCCCCCGCCGGAAGATGGCGGGAAGAAAGCACTGGATCCTTCACTCCATCCCGCCCCAGGGGAGGGTTGACGTCGATGCCGGGGCGGCCCGGGCCGTCCTCAAGGGGGGCAAGAGCCTTCTGCCCGCGGGAATCACCGGCGTGAAGGGTGAGTTCAGCGCCGGGGACGCCGTGCGGGTCGTCGGGCCCGACGGGAACGAGGTGGCCCGGGGGCTGGTCAACTACGGCTCCGCCGATGTGACCAGGATCAAGGGGCTGCACACCGACCAGGTGCGGCTGGTGCTCGGATACGCCTACGACGAGGTCATCCACCGTGATGACCTCGTCCTCGTTGATGATAGAATCTGAGAGGCCCCCGCGGAAATCCGCAGGCGGCGGCTGAAGAAGGAGAAGCCATGAAGAAAAGAACATCGGTGCTCGACCTGGCCCGCACCGCCGCGGAGGCTTCCCGTTCCCTGGCGAAGGCCTCGACGGACGCCAAGAACGGGGCCCTTCTGGCTTACGCCCGCAAGCTGGTGAAGGAGGGCGGGCCGGTCCTGAAAGCCAACAGAAAGGACCTGGCCGCCGCCTCCAGGCGGAGGCTCCCGGAGGCGATGAAGGACAGGCTCCGGCTCACCCCGGAGCGGCTGGAAGGGGTCGCCGAGGGGCTGAGGCAGATCGCCGCCCTCCCCGACCCGGTGGGAGAGATATCGGGCATGACCGTCAGGCCCAACGGCCTGCGTGTAGGCCGAATGAGGGTGCCCCTCGGGGTGATCGGGATCATCTACGAGTCACGGCCCAACGTGACCTGCGACGCCGCCGGCCTCTGTCTCAAGTCCGGCAACGCCGTCATCCTCCGGGGAGGTTCGGAGGCTGTCCACTCCAACACCGCCCTGGTCGAGCTCGCCGCGGAGTCACTGCGGGAAGCGGGGCTTCCGGGTCAGGCGGTCCAGATGGTGCAGACCTCCGACCGCCGGGCGGTCATGAACCTTCTGAAGCTCGACAGGCACATAGACCTGGTGATTCCCAGGGGGGGCAAGGGGCTTATCAGGACCGTCGTCGAGAACTCCACCATCCCCGTCATCATGCACTACGAGGGGATCTGCCACACCTACGTCGACGAGGACGCGGACCTGGAGAGCGCGGTGAGGATCTGCTTCAATGCCAAGGTGCAGCGACCCGGCGTCTGCAACGCCATGGAGGCCCTGCTGGTGCACCAGCTCGTCGCCCCCGCCTTCCTCGAGAGGATGCTCCCCGAGTTCGCCCGGGCGGGCGTGGAGATCCGGGGGTGCGCGAAGACCCGGCGCATCGCCCCCTGGGTGCACAGGGCCTCCCGCTCCGACTGGGGGAAAGAGTTTCTCGACCTGGTCCTGGCAGTACGGGTTGTCGGCTCCCTGGAGGAGGCGATGGATCACATCGCCCGCTACGGCTCGGGACACACCGAGGCCATCATCACCGAGAACTACGGGCGGGGATGGCGCTTCGTCGCCGAAGTCGACTCCTCCTCCGTCATCGTCAACGCCTCGACCCGCTTTTCCGACGGATTCCAGTACGGTCTGGGCGCCGAGATGGGCATCAGCACGCAGAAGCTCCACGCCAGAGGCCCCATGGGGCTCGAGGAGCTGACCTGCAGCAAATGGGTAGTCTTCGGGCAGGGACAGATCAGGGAATGAAGCTCATTCTTCTCATCGACGACCGGCATCTGGCCTGGAGCCAGATCGCCCTGGGCCTGCAGGAGGTCAACGCCCGGATCAGCATCTTCACCCTCGAGGAGTGCCGGAATGCCCTGGAGAGCGCCAAGCCCGATCTTCTCATCCTGGGCGACGAATCCCACCGCCTCCTCTCCGCCGCGGCGCGGGGGGTGCAGAAACTCGTCATCAGCGAGGAAATCCCCCCCGGGAACATCATCCGCACCCGGGAAGGCCGGAATTCGGTGAGGATCGGCTGGCCCGTCGGCAGGAAGGCCTTCAAAGAGCTCACGAGCAGGCTCCTCTCTGTTCCCGAGCGACGCCTCTTCCGGACGCCCGTTCTCATCGCCCCCGAGAAGGCGGATGTCTCGCTCAGGGGCAGCTCGGAGGACTTCAGTCTCGCGGGGATGTCCTTCAGGACCGCTGGCAATCTGGAACCCGAGGAGAAGATCACCGTCTCTTTCGGCAGTCACGAGCAGCGCCCCGGGCTGAGGCTCGACGCCCGCGTGGTGCGCCGGCACCCGGAGCAGGACCGGCAGAGCACCTTCTACGGAGCCCGCTTCGACGAGCTCACCCAGGAGGAGCGCCACGCCCTGGAGCGATTCGTGTGGGGGATACCCCGCCGCGGCTCATGAGAGGCGAAGGATGATATCGTTCGAGTTGCTCGCCGAGGAAGGCGTCGTGATCGTCGAGCCCTCCGGGCCGCTGCAGGAGGAGGATTTCAAAACCCTCGCGGCCCGCGTGGACGAGTACCTGGAGAAGGAGGGGAACCTTCAGGGGCTCCTGATACACGCCCGATCCTTTCCCGGCTGGGAGAGTTTCGGCGCCTTCCTCAGCCACGTGAGGTTCGTGAGGAACCATCACCGGCGTATCCGCCGCGTCGCCATAGCAGCCGACGGCGCCATACCGTCCCTGGCGCCGAGGCTCGCCGGCCACTTCGTCTCCGCCGAAATCAGGCATTTCCCATACTCGGAACTGGAAGCGGCGAAAGAGTGGGCGGCGAACGGATAGACAGCCACGACCACCGCCGCCGGCGCTGTCCGATGCTCGGGCACGGCGTCACCTTCTCCTACTGCCGGGCTCCGGGGGCGGAGACGCCCTGCCGGAAGATCTTCGACTGCTGGTGGGAGACCTTCGAAGTCGAGGCCTTTATCCGCTCCTGCTACGGTGAAGAGAAGATCGCGGAAATAACCGCGCCGCCGAAGCAGAAGATGCTCAGCCTTGTGGAGCTGATCGAGCAGGCGCGGAAGGAAAAGGGGCCGTGACCGTCGGGTACCTGGCGAAGAACATCCACCATTTCCTGGCCCGGATATTTCATGAACTTCGTCGCGAGAGGGCGGGCCCGGGCAGCTGACTCCCTACGGAAAGACCCCTTCGAGGGCCGCCTCGAGAGCGCGCAGCAGACCCTGTATCTTCCGCGTGTTCGCCGGGCCCATGCGCAGCAGATGCTTTTCCGCACCGTCCAGCCCCTCCAGGGCGGGGTCTTCGAAGTAGTAAGCCCCCTCCTGACTCATGAGGAGAATGTCGCCTTCCACGACGGGTGTGCCGAGAAGCCGCCCGATCGCGCGCCCCAGCGTGTCGTCGAACTGCCGATCCGGATAGCCCAGATCATCGTAGGCCTCCTGGAAGAGGGGGTGCAGCTCGTGGTAGAGGCGGGCCCACTCCACGGCGTCGACACCGGCGGCGACGTCGGCAAAACCGTCGTAGCGGCGGTAGCCCGCCGGGTCGAGGTAGACCCTCCCCCATCTTTCCATCACGGCGAACTCTCCCCGTATCTTCACGAAAGACATATGGTTCCTGGGTGATGAACCGTCGGCGATGTTGTCCACGGCGACCACGAAGCGTCGGATGAAATCTTCGGAGGCAAGCCAGGAAGCCGGAAACCCGTCCGACGAGAGCCGGCCGGCAAAACCACGCACCAGCTTGTCGCTCTCATCGAGAGGGGGAGGCACAATCGGGGCGGGCGCAGGGGGCTCCTCCGGCCCGTCCTCCGGCATCGCTTCCGGGGGAATCACCATCTGCGGAGGCGTCTCCACCGGCACCGCCTCCCTCTCGACCCGCGCGGGGACGGGCTCGGGTGCCGGAGTATCCGCTCCCTCCTTCCTTCCCCCGAAGTAGAGGAAGACCGCCACCAGGGCAACAACGACCCCCGCCAGAACAGTGACGGTCGGAAGGGTGCGCCGCCCCCTCTCCGGCCCGGGCTCCCCGAAGTCGAGCTCCTCCTCTTCCGGCGCCTTCCGATCTTCCATGCTTTCATGGTACGCGCTGGGGGGCGGAGAAGGCAAGACCCTGAAGAGCGCCCTGCCGGAGGCGTTGAAAAGGAGTCCCAAATGGTCCATGATTTACCTCATCATGAAAATGGGAGGGTTGTCATGAAGGAGAAAGGGTTATTCCCCGTCCCCGGGGACGCTCTCGTCATTGTGGATGCGCAGAACGACTTTCTCTCCGGCGGCAGCCTGGCGGTGCCGCAGGGCGAGCAGGTCATACCGGTGGTGAACCAGTACCTCGAGCTTTTCCGCACCCGGAGGCTTCCCGTATTCATGACACGGGATTGGCATCCCCCTGACCACGTTTCGTTTCTCGCCCGGGGAGGGGTGTGGCCTCCCCACTGCGTACAGGGGACGCTGGGGGCGGCCTTCGCTTCGGAGATTGAGCTCACCGGCAAGGAAACCATCATTTCCAAGGCGGACAGCAGGGACCGGGACTCGTACTCCAATTTCGAGGAAACCGACCTTGAAGACCGCCTGAAGAACCTCGGGGTAAGACGGGTCTTCCTCGGCGGTCTCGCCACCGACTACTGCGTTCTCAACACGGTCAAGGACGCTCTGAAGCTCGGTTTCGAAGTCGTCCTCCTCACCGACATCACCCGGGCCGTGAACGTGAAGCCCGGTGACGGGGAGCGGGCCGAGGAGGAGATGATCGCACAGGGGGCGCGCCCCGCCGACTACGGGGCCGTCGCCTCCCGGAGATGAATTTGTGAGGGAGGCAGTCCGGGACAGCCGGAAGTTCATCGTTCACAAGCACCGTGCCCGCTCCCTGCACTACGACCTGCGTCTCGAGTCGCAGGGGGTCCTCAAGAGCTGGGCGGTCCCCAAGGGACCGAGCCTCGACCCGGGGCAGAAGCGCCTCGCCGTGGAGGTCGAAGACCACCCGCTGGGCTACGGGGATTTCGAGGGGGTGATCCCCGAGGGAGAGTACGGGGCCGGGAAGGTCATCATCTGGGATCGGGGCAGCTTTGAAGTCCGGTCGGAGCATGAGACCTTCGAGGAAATGCTTGCTCGCGGCGCGGCGAAGCTTGTCCTCCGGGGGGAGAAGCTCCGGGGAGGCTTCGCCCTCGTCAGGACGAAGTGGGGAGGCGGGAAGAACAACTGGCTCCTCATCAAGGAAAAGGACGACGACGCCCGCCCCGGATCGGAGATAACCGCCGAGGAGCCCCTCTCGGTCGTTACCGGCAGAGACATCGACGATCCCCCGGGAGGGAAGGACCATGACTGAATCTTTCGAAGCTCGAGTGCGGGAAGCGGTGAGGCTGCTGCGGGCCGCCGGGCGCGTCGCCGCCTTTACCGGAGCCGGCATTTCCACCGAGTCGGGCATCTCGGACTTTCGCAGCCCCGGGGGCGTCTGGGACCGGCACCGGATAGTCACCTATCAGGAATTCATCGGCAGCGCCGAGGCGCGCCGGGAGTACTGGGTCATGAAGCGGGAACTGCACCGGGAGCTGCTGCGGGCCGAACCGAACCGGGCGCACACGGCCCTGGCGGAGTTGGAGAAGGCGGGGTGGCTCGATTGTCTCATCACCCAGAACATAGACGGCCTGCACCAGCGTGGAGGCGTGCCGCCGGAAGTGGTGATCGAGATACACGGGACCAACCTCGAAGCGGAGTGCCTCGGCTGCGGGCTCCGGGTGCCCATCGAGCAGATCCAGGAGAGGCTCGACGGGGGAGAGGCGGAGCTGCACTGCAGCGAGTGCGGCGGCATGGTCAAGCCGGCGACGGTGATGTTCGGCCAGTCCATGCCGGAGGAGAAAATGCGCCGGGCCTACGACTGCGCCGCGGGCTGTGATCTTCTCTTCATGATCGGCTCCTCCCTCCAGGTCGAGCCCGCCGCCTCCATTCCCCGCGTCGCCCGGAAGGCCGGGGCCTCGCTGATCTTCGTCAACCGCACCGAAACCCCCTGGGACCACATCGCCTCGATCCGTTTCTCCGAGCCGGCGGGCGAGGTAATGGGCCGGATCGCCGGCGTCCTCGAGCCTTGATCGGCGCCGGTCGAGATGTTATAAGAAAACTGTACATGCCTTTGAAAAACCGCTTGCAGGAAAGTCGTCGGGGACCAGCCAGGATCGGGGTCTACGGCGGCACCTTCAATCCCATCCACGTGGCGCACCTCATTCTTGCCGAGGAGATACGGGAACGCTTCCGGCTCGACCGCGTCCTCTTCGTACCGTCCGGGGCGCCCCCTCACAAGTCGGGCAGCTTTCCGGAGGGACGCCGGCGCCTGGAGATGGTGCGCAAGGCCGTTGCCGGAAACAGCGCTTTCACCGCTCTCGACCTGGAGGTAAAGCGCCGCGGGCCGTCCTTCACCATCGAGACACTGCGTGAGATCCGCCGGCGCTCGGGGGGAGAATGGGAGCTCTTTTTTCTCATCGGCATGGACGCCTTCACGGAGATCACTACCTGGCACCGTTCCGGGGAACTTCTGGACTTCGCCCATTTCGTCATCTTTCCCCGTCCCGGCTATTCCCTCGAAGATCCCGGCCGCTACGTCCCCCGGGAGTGGAAGACCGAAGCACCTCTGCGCCCGCGCAGGGGAATACGGCGGATCCCCGTGGCGGGGAAAAAGAGCCTCTTTCTGGCCGAGACGCTCTCCCTGCCCGTTTCCGCGTCGGCCATACGCCGCCGCGTCCGCGAGGGAAGATCCATAACGTATCTCGTCCCGGGAGCGGTGGAGAGATACATCCGCAGGCACGACCTTTACACCACCAGGAACAAAGGGGGCTAAATGGAAATACCAGCCAGAGAACTTCTCCAGATCGGCACCGCGGCGGCCGCGGACAAGAGGGCAACAGACATCGTCGCCCTCGACCTGCGGAAGATTTCCTCGGTGACCGACTACTTCGTCATCTGCAGCGGCAGCTCCGACACCAACGTGCGGGCCATAGCGGACGCGGTGCGTGAAAAGCTCAAGGAGGCGGGTGTCCGGCCCTTCGGTGTCGAAGGATACCGGGACGGCACCTGGATCCTCATGGACTACATCGACTTCGTCTTTCACATTTTCCAGTCCGAAAAGAGGGTCATCTTCTCCCTCGAGGACCTTTGGAAGGACGCCGCCCGCGTCCCCCTCGAGAACACCGAACCGGCGGCAAAGGAGGGCCCCTAGCGCGGCATGCGGATCGAGTGGGAGGAGCAGGTACCGGTAGAATCCTGGCTGACGAAGCGTCACCCCCTGCGGGGCCTTCTGCGGGGCGACGAGAGGCTCGCCGCTTCTCGGTACGCCTTTTTCTCTTCCTCCGTCACTGCCCTTCCCCCGTCGAGAACCATTGACCCCGGCCTCGTGCACCGCCTGGAGGAATGCCACCGCGACCTCGGGGCGCCCGACGAGTCGCTGCACAGCCTTCAGCTCCTCGCCGACGGGGCCGCGGCGGTCGTCACCGGCCAGCAGGCGGGCCTGCTGGGCGGGCCCTTTCTCACCGTCATCAAGGCCCTGACGGCCATCCGCCTCGCCGGGGATCTTGCCCGGAGCACCGGCCGGCCCCACGTTCCCGTCTTCTGGGCCGAGACCGACGATCACGACGTGGAGGAGGCCAACCGCGTCGTCACCCTCAGGCCGGACAGCGAACCGGTCACGTTCGAGCTGCCCTGGCCCGAGTCGCACCGCCAAGGGCCGACAGGCTCGCTCCCTCTCGGGCCCGAGGCGGGAAAACTGATCGACGACTTTCTCGCCGCCACGGGTGAGACGGAGTTCACCGGCGCCCTGAGGGAGCGTCTGCGCTCGGACCTGGAGGGGTC
>JAUWCW010000321.1 GCA_030609125.1 Candidatus Rokuibacteriota bacterium | reverse complement strand
CGAGGACACCCTCATCCGGTTCCTCGCGGACCAGCTGAACATTCCCTGCGTCAATCTCAATACCACGCCGATCTCTCCGGCGACCCAGCGGCTCATCCCGCTGGCTGACGGCTCCGGGAGGGTTCTCGCCTTCGAGAAGCTGGCGAACAGCTACCGGATCCAGAATGCCATCCGAGACAAAAGAACTCACCTGATAAAGAGCCAGTCCTCAGGGGGCCACGAGGATTTCACGTCCATGGAGATCAGCCTGGCGAAGCTCTTCCGCACGGGCCGGATCACACTTGAGGAGGGAAGAAAGTACGCCGAAGACCCGAAGGCCTACGACATTCTGACGAAGTAGCAGACCGCCGTCATTTCTCTTCCGTGCCGGCAGTCCACTCCGTCAGCACCTCCACCAGCTGCATCGCCTGTTTCGCGCTGGAGAGATTGAACTTGGACTGCTGCCGGTACACGTCGTCTCTCTTGCGATAGCGGCGAATGGAAAACTTGACGGGGCCGTAATCCTCTTTCTTCCGGTCCCACTCCTGGTACTGGAAGATAATCGTCGCCCATCCCCCCCGCGTGAGGATTTTTTTGTCAAGCTCCTTGACGACGAGAACGTCGTCTTCCGTGTAGTTAATGGTCAGGTCATCGACGTGAGAAACCATCTTCTTCTCCTCCGGGTTCCAGTCAGCATTCGATCCGCACTGGGTTACTTTACAAATCTACCGGCAAAATTCAACCGTTTTTCTCAAGGGGCGTGCTACCCTGCTCCCATGACCCTCGTGACGGACAGGATCCGGATTCCCGAGGAGGAAATAAGCTTTTCATTCATCCGCGCCTCCGGGCCCGGCGGCCAGAAAGTCAACAAGGCCGCCACGGCGGTGCAGCTCAGATTCAACGTCCCCGGCTCCCCGTCCCTTCCGGAAAGCGTCCGCAGGCGCCTCGTGAAACTCGCGGGCCGGCGCCTTTCCGGCGAAGGCATACTCGTCATCGAGGCGAAGCGGTTCCGAACGCGGGAGAGGAACCGGCAGGACGCCCTGGAGCGGCTGGCTGCCCTGATGGGAAAAGCATCGCAGTTCGAGAAGAAGCGGCGGCCTACCCGCCCCACGAAGGCGGCGCGGAAGGCGCGCCTCGAGGAAAAGCGGCGACGGTCGCGGACCAAGGAGCTGCGGAAGAAAACCGGGGGCGGAGAGGGGGAACCCTGAGGGGGGATCAGAGCGGTGACATCTCGCGGAGACGGGAGATGATACCCGGCAGAACAGCCATGACGGCATCGACCTCCTCGCGTCTGCTGTCCCGGCCGAGGCTGAAGCGCAGCGCCCCCCTGGCGTCGAGATTCGAGACGCCCATGGCGGTGAGGACGTGGGAGGGCTCCAGGTCCTCGGAGCTGCAGGCCGACCCGGTGGAGAGGGCGACGCCCTTGTTGTCGAGCATCATCATCGCGGACTCCCCCTCTATGCGGGGGAAGGAGATGTTGGCCGTGTTGGGCAGTCTCCCGGTGGGGTGGCCGTTGAGACGGACTTCCGGGATCGTCTCCACCACCCTCTGCCAGAGGTAGTCGCGAAGCTCCGTCAGCCTGGCGGCCCTCTTGTCAATGCCGGAAAGGGCGATCCGGGCGGCCTTGCCGAGACCGACAACCCCCGGCACGTTCTCCGTCCCCGCCCGGCGTCCGCCTTCGTGCCCCCCCCCGTGCATGAAGGGATCGACAGATACTCCCTTCCGGACATAGAGGGCGCCGATGCCCTTGGGCCCGTAGATCTTGTGGCTCGACATCGAAACCATATCGACACCGAGATCGTTCACCGCGATGGGCACCTTGCCCACGGCCTGGACGGCGTCGCTGTGGAAGAGAACGCCCTTTCCCCTGGTAATTCGGCCGATCTCAGCGAGATCGTTCAGCGTCCCCGTCTCGTTGTTGGCCATCATGAGAGTCACCAGAGTCGTCTCGTCGGTGACGGCCTCCCGCACCGCGGCGGGATCGACCCGTCCGTGCTCGTCCACGGGAAGGCAGGTCACCCGGCAGCCGAACCGCTCCTCCAGGTAGCGGCAGGTGTGCAGAACGGCGGGGTGCTCAGCGGTGGAGGTGACGATATGGCGGCTGCTCTCTCCAGAGGCGAAGGCCGCCCCCTTGATGGCAGCGTTGTCGCTCTCCGTCCCCCCGCTGGTGAAAACCACCTCCCCCGCGCCGCAGCCGAGGAGGGCGGCCACGCTCTCACGGGCCTCCTCCATCTTCTCTTTCGGCTCCCGCCCGAAGCGGTGGGCGCTGGAGGAGTTGCCGAAGCGCTCGCTGAAATAGGGCGCCATCGCCTCCAGGACCTCGGGGTGAACGGGAGTCGTGGCGTTGTGGTCGAGATAGATCACCCTTAGAACTCAAGCGCCATGGCCCGGGGCGGACAGGCGGGAATACACAGTTCGCAGCCGATGCACTTCTGGGAGTCGAAGATGACCTCCGACGTCTCCCTGTCGACGACGAGGGCGTCGGTGGGACAGACGGCGAGGCAGGCCCCGCAGTGGGTGCACTTGTCCTCGTCCCGGACGATGTCCTTGCTCAGGGGCTTGATCTTGACGCCCTGGTCCCTCAGGTACCTCGTGCCCTTGCGGTAAGCCGCGTCGGACCCGGTGAGCTCGATCACCATCACCCCTTCTTCCTTGGGCGTGATCTGGGCCTTGAGAATGTTGAACGTCAGATCGAACTCCTTGACCAGCTGGCAGACGATCGGCTGGTCCATGATCTTCTTTGAAAAGTGAAGAACGATTTTTCTCGATTTCATGCTCTCTGACCTCCTCCGGCAGACGTCTTCACCTCTTCTTCCCCTTCGCGGGGAGGGGCTTGAACTTCAGCCCGGAGCCGACGCCCGGGAGCGGGTCCACCGGCTGACTCAGGTAAAACTCCCCGCCGGAGATCCAGTCCTTGAGAATGCCGGCGATCTTCCTGGCCTTGGAGTAGCTCGACATTGAGACGGTCGGCACCTCCCTGCCCTCGAACGGGATGGAGCCGCTGCGCAACGGCGCGTACGTCACCTGGCCGAGGCTTCGGGCCACACCCTGGGGATAGTCGTTCGCGTAGTCGACGATCT
>JAUWCW010000156.1 GCA_030609125.1 Candidatus Rokuibacteriota bacterium | reverse complement strand
CGTGTAGCCCGCTTCGCGGTGCTCAGTGACGTCCAGGCCGATCCTTTCCTCCTCGTCCTCGGCACGCAGGGGCAGGAAGAGCCCCACCAGCTTGAGGAGGAGGAAGGAGACCACGAAGGAGTACACGATCGTCACGACAACGGCCTTGATCTGGACGAAGAACTGCCCGGGGTTTCCGTAGAAGAGCCCGTTGGCGCCGTCGGCGTTCACCGCGGTGGTGGCGAAGAGCCCCGTGGCCAGAGCCCCCCAGATCCCCCCTACACCGTGTACACCGAAGTCATCGAGGGAATCGACGAACCCGAGCTTTTCCTTGACGACCATGACCATGAAGTAGCAGATCGCTGACGATCCGATGCCTATCCAGACGGAGCTCATGATGTTTACGAAGCCGGCTGCGGGGGTGATCGCCACCAGCCCGGAAACTACGCCGGTAATCATGCCGAGAACGGTTGGGCGCCTGTGGATCAGCCAGTCCAGGAGGGCCCAGGTGAGCCCGGCCGCGGCCGCGGCAACGTGGGTAACGACAAACGCGTTGGCGGCCAGCGCTCCGGCGGAGAGGGCGCTGCCGGCGTTGAAGCCGAACCACCCGAACCACAGCAGTCCCGCCCCGAGGACGGCGAAGGGGAGGTTGTGCGGAGGCGACGTCTTGTCAGGATAGCTCTTCCTCTTGCCAAGAACGAGCGCCGCCGCCAGGGCCGCCATTCCGGCGTTGACGTGCACCACCGTACCCCCGGCAAAATCGAGGGCCCCGTCGCTGCCGAGGAAGCCGCCCCCCCAGACCCAGTGGCAGACCGGGTCATAGACCAGCGTAGTCCACAGGAGGGAGAAGACGATGAAAGCGGCAAACTTCATCCGCTCCGCGAAGGCGCCGATGACTAGCGCCGGCGTGATGATGGCGAACATGGCCTGGAAGATCATGAAGGCCTGATGGGGTATCGTTTCGGAAAAGTCCGGGTTGGCGCCGATCCCGACACCTCTCATGCCGAAAAAGTCCATGCCGCCGATGACTCCGCCGATGTCCGATCCAAACGAGAGGGTGTAGCCGACGACAATCCACTGGATGGTGATGACACCCATCAGCATGAAACACTGCATCAGGATGGAGAGGACGTTCTTCTTTCTCACCAGGCCGCCGTAGAAAAAGGCGAGGCCCGGTATCATGAGCAGCACCAGGGCGGAGCTGATCAGGACCCAGGCGGTGTCCCCCGAATCGATCGTCGTCATCTCCGCTGCGCTCAGGCCGAGACGTAGGTGGCGACCGCCACGCTCAGCAGGAAAAGCACCAGGAAACACAAAGGAACGATCCTTGAACCGGCTTTTTCAATACGGGCCGTCATTTTCTTCCTCCTCGTTGAGCAAAGATGAGACGGGCTTCTGCCCGCTTCGGCAATGCCATTTCCAAGAGCAAAGACGGTGCCAGTCCGGGAATTCGGCGGAGAAATATCAGCAACCTCCTGATATTGAAAGATATTCTTGCAGAAGCGACGATGTTTTCAGGCGGCGGACGTGCGCCGCCAAAACTACTTTCTGGTATGAAAGACCGTACGAAACCTACCGGCGCGTATGAAACCGCTTCGGTTCAAGATCGTGCTTCTCGACCCTGATTCCCATGAGGCGCTCACTGATCCCCAGGGCCCGGGCCGCCTTGGCCTTGTTGCCCCGTGACGACTTGAGCGCGTCGAGGATGAGGTCGCGCTCCAGGCCGTCGAGGGCCTCCTGCAGCGTGCCGGTGTGGCCGGTGCCGCTCGCCTCCGCCGTCTGGAGGGTCGGCGGAAGGTGGTGCCCGTGGAGAACTTCCTCACCGGCGAGCAGGACAGCGCGTTCGATGCAGTTCTCCAGCTCCCGCACGTTGCCGGGCCAGTGGTAGCTCATGAGCATGTCGATGGCCGGCGTCGAGATGCGCTTGACCTCCTTGTGGCTCGCCTTGCTGTACTTGCCGATGAAGTGGTCCGCCAGAAGGAGGATGTCGGTCTTGCGGTCCCGCAGGGGAGGGACGTGGATCGGGAAGACGTTGAGCCGATAGTACAGGTCCTGCCTGAAGGTCTCCTCCGCGACGAGCTCTTCCAGGTTCCGGTTGGTGGCGGTGACGATGCGAACGTCGGCCCTGATCGTCGCCATACCCCCCACCCGCTCGAACTCCCTTTCCTGCAGGACCCGCAGGAGCTTGATCTGCGTCGCCGGCGAGAGGTCCCCGATCTCGTCGAGAAAGATCGTGCCTCCCGCGGCCAGCTCGAAGCGGCCCTTTCTCTGCGCTATGGCTCCGGTGAAGGCGCCCTTCTCGTGACCGAAGAGCTCGCTCTCGATGATGGTTTCGGGGAGGGCGGCACAGTTCACCTTGACGAAGGGCCTGGAGGCCCGGTGGCTGTTGTAGTGGATGGCGTGGGCCACCAGCTCCTTGCCGACGCCGCTCTCGCCGCGGATGAGGACGGTGGCGTCGCTCTTCGACACCTGGGCGATCAGGTCGTAGACCGCCCGCATCGCCTTGGAGTTGCCGATGATGTTGGAGGGACGGAACCGGTCCTGCAGTTCCTCCTGGAGACGGAGATTCTCCTCCTGGAGACGCTCCCGCTCCTCCGCCGCCCTCTGCCGCAGCCGCACCGCCCGGGCGATCATGGAGGTGATGATCGAAAGGAGGCGGACGTCCTCCTTGAGAGAGGCGTCGTCGGTGAAGATCTGGTCGATGCTGAAAGCCCCGATGACCTCGTTGCCGAGCTTGACGGGGACGCAGATGAACGAGATGTCTTTCTTGTGCATCCCCTTGCGTGATCGCGTCCGGTCCAGAAACTGGGGCTCCTCGGAGATTCTCGGCACGATGAGGGGTCTGCCGGTCTCGACGACCTTGCCCGTCACGCCTTCTCCGAGCCGATACTTCCCCCGCTCCTTCTGGCCTCGGGAGAGGCCCGACGCGGCCTCGATCGATATCTCACCCGTCTCGCGGTTCAGCAGGGTGAGCATTCCCCGCAGCATGCCCGTGTGGGTGGATATCGCCTTGAGAACCGGGCCCGCCACTTCACGCAGATCGAGACTCTCGTCCAGAATCTGGCTGATCTCGAAGAGCAGGGAGAGCTCCCCGACCTCCCGGCGCACCTTAGTTTTCACCATTTTCGCTGTCACTTTTTCCTCCCCAAAAGACACCGGAGTGTATCACGACAGGCAGAATCCTACAAAACCGTAGGCAAGATGGCCCCTCTCTGAATCGTGGGACATCCCCTGCGCCGGCCTTGCGGGTGCTACAATGCACGGCATGAAAGTGCTCCCGCCGCTGCGGCATGACATCGACATCGTCCCCTTCCGGCACGAGGGCAGATCCCTCCTGCTCGTGCGGGACACTCTCGGGATCGCCGAAACCGGCCTGGCCCTCAACGCCGACGTGGCGCCCCTTCTGCGCTTCTTTGACGGCATGACCTCCCCGCGCGACTTTCAGCTCGCCATCGCGAGACGGTCGAACAGTGAGACCGTCTCAATCGACGATGTGACGGCTCTGGTCGAGGAGCTCGACCGCCTGGGCCTGCTGCAGACCGGGCGCTACCACCGGGGCCGTGATGAGGCGGTGGCGAGCTTCGCGCGGATGAAGGAGCGGCCCCCGGCCCTGGCGGGGAGCGCCTACCCCGGCGACCCCGCCGAGGCGGCGGCGGAGATCGATCGGCTCCGCTCGCTCGGCGCCTCCGCCGAGGACGACCTCGACACGCCGGCCCCCCGCGCCCTCGCCGCCCCTCACATCGACCTGGCCGTCGGCGGGCCGTCCTACGGGCGGGCCTACCGCTGCCTCGCCTCCGCTCGGCCTTCAGCCATTCTTCTTCTCGGGACCGGCCACTCTCTCGAAAGCCCCTACTCCCTGACGGAGAAGACCTATGTCACACCCCTCGGATGCGTGCCGGCCGACGTGGAAACGATACGGCGCCTGAGGGATGCCGGCGGCGGCGCGGTGGCCCCCGAGGACTTCGCCCACCGGAGCGAGCACTCCATCGAGTTCCAGCTTCTTTTCCTGCAGCGGCTCTTCCCGATGGAGAAGGTGCCCATCGTCCCTCTCCTCTGCGGGCCCCTCGACCACTTCAGGACAACGCCGCTGGAAGTCCCGGCCATCGCGGCCTTCATCAACACGCTGAAGGGGTGGCTCTCCGAGCCCCCGGAGGGGAAACTTGTCGTCGCCGGCGTCGACCTCTCCCACGTCGGGCCGAAGTTCGGAGACCGCGAGCCCGCGGCGGCTCTCGAAGAGCAGTTCCGGGCCGGCGACCGGAAGCTCCTCGACGCCCTCGAAGCAGGGGACGCGGACCGGCTCTTCCAGACCGTCGCCGGGAACGGCAACCGGTTCAAGGTCTGCGGCTTCTCCGCCCTCTGGACCCTGCTGGCGGCCCTCCCCGGGGTGAAGGGAAAAGTCCTCGACTACCAGGTCTGGCACGAGAAGGCGACCGAGTCGGCGGTCAGCTTCGCCTCCGTTTCATTCTCTTCCTGAGGGGGACCCGCCGGTTTCGAGAAAACTCTCATCCAGCGGCACGGTTTCCCGCACCGGGTACCCTCTCTCCCGAATCGTCTTTTCCATGGACTCGATCCGCTCCAGCGGGAAGGGGTGGGAGGCGAAAAGGTAGATCAGCTCTTTTCCTTCCTCCTTCTCGGCGAGGCGCCGGAAGAAGGTCGTCGCCCCCCCGGCATGGCCATATTTTCTCATGACCAGCTCCAGCCCCCAGGCGTCGGCCTGCTTCTCCTGGTGCTGTGAGAATTGCATCTCCGCGCTCCCCAGAAGAGCCGTGGTGAGCCGCGAAAGGGAGCTGTCGGTGCCGAAAAGGAGGGAGGAGAGAAAGACCAGGACCAGGCCTCTCCCCAGGCCCCGCAGGTGGTCGCGATTCTGGAAATGGCCGAGCTCGTGGCCGAGGACCATGGCCAGCTCGTTCTCGGAGGCGGCCTCCTTCACCAGGCCCGAGAAGACCACGATGTGCCCTCCGGGGAGGGCGATGGCGTTGACATCCTCCGACGGGACGAGATGGACCCGGTAGTCCCTTTCGGAGCCCTCCATCCGCGTCGCCAGATCGTCCAGAAGCTCCTGGAGCCGCGCCTCGGCGGGAGAGGGCTCCTCGGCGGCGTCGAAAGCTGAAAGATACAGTCCCCCGAGGTGCGCTTCCAGCCCCGGATCGATGTGAGGCACAACGAGGTCCAGGGCAAAGCCGAGGACGATGTAAACCGCGAGAAAGCCCCCCGCGATGCCTCCCACGAGGATGAGAAACTCCTTCAGGGGATGCTCCCGGGAGACGTTGACCTCCTCCCGGATCCGGCGGGGCGTAAACTTCACCTGCTATTTCCGCCTGTACAACTTATAAGAATTTCCTTGCGGGATGACGGGCTGTTTTGCCTCCCCAAAGCATCATGAGATGCACTCATGAGGCGATTCTGGGTAGCGCGGGAGAGGTTGTCAAGATGAAGACGGACGGGGATGTTATGAAATTTCCGGGCTAAGGACGCGGGCGCACTCTTCGAAGGAGCGCTGAATGCAGTCCTCGATAGC
>JAUWCW010000076.1 GCA_030609125.1 Candidatus Rokuibacteriota bacterium | reverse complement strand
CTCGCCGGAGAAGCTCCGGGAGATGAGCAAGAGAGGGCTGGAACGGGCCGCCTCCTTCACCTGGGAGAAGACGGCCAGGAAGACCCTTGGCATCTACCGGGACGTCCTGGGGGAGACGGGGGGCGGGCGGTGAGAATCGGCATCGACGCCCGCAAAGCCGAGGACTTCGGCATCGGCACGTATATCCGCAACCTGTCGGCCCTGCTGGTGGAGCAGAACCCGGACTGCGAGTGGGTCCTCTTCCACCGCCCCGGCGACGAGGGGCTCCTGCCTTCGGGTGAAAACGTCACCCTGGTGGCGGAAACGGCGGGGAACTACTCGGTCCGCGAGCTCTGGAGTCTCTCCGTCAAGGCCCGCCGCGAGGGGCTGGACCTCTTTCACTCCCCCCACTACACCCTCCCGTACCGGCTCCCCTGCCCCTCGGTGGTGACCATCCATGACCTCATACACCTGCTTTTCAGGGAATACCTCCCCCACCCCCTGGCCAGGCACTACGCGCGGCACATGATCGGCAGGGCCGTCAGGGAGGCCACGGGCCTCATCACCGTCTCCCGCTCTTCCGCCAGAGACATACGCCGGCACTGTCCCGGCGGAGCGCGGGAAGTGAGCGTCATACCCAACGGAGTGGAGGCGACATTCACCGCCCGGCCCCTGCCCGAGGTGCGGGACTGGCTCGCCACCTCGCTGGACCTGAAGGGAAACTACCTTCTCTTCGTGGGCAACCCCAAGAAGCACAAGAACCTCGGGTTGCTGATGAGCGCCTTCGCCCGCCTGCAGACCTCCTACTCCGGCCTCGAGCTCGTCGTCGTCGGCGGCAGCGACGCCCAGCACGCGGAGCTCGAGGAGGAGGCGAGAGCCCTCGGGGTGGGGCCGAAGGTGAGGCTCTTCGGCACCGTCGATCACGACACGCTGGCCTTTCTCTACTCCGCGGCGACAGTCTTCGTCTTCCCCTCCCGCTACGAAGGTTTCGGCCTGCCCCCCCTGGAGGCCATGGCCTGCGGCGCGCCCGTCGTCTCCTCCACGAGTTCCTCCATCCCGGAGGTGCTCGGGCCGGCGGCGGCCTATTTTTCGCCCGCAAGCGTCGACTCCCTCATGACGGCCCTCTGCCGCGTCCTCGACGATTCCGCCTACCGGGCCAGACTCTCGCGCATCGGCCTCGCCCGGGCAAAGCACTTCAGCTGGGCCGAGGCGGCACGCCGGACGATGGGCGTCTACCGCAGGGCCCTGGAGGGGGGATCGTGAAGACCGCCATCGTCCATGACTGGCTGACGGGCATGCGGGGCGGGGAAAAGTGTCTCGAGGCCATCTGCGAGCTCTATCCCGAGGCCGATCTTCACACCCTCATCCACCGTCCGGGGCACCTCTCGGCGACCATCGAGTCCATGACGATCAGGACCTCGTGGATCCAGAACCTCCCCGGCCGGCAGATCTACTACCGCCACCTCCTGCCCCTTTTCCCCGCCGCCATAGAGTCCTTCGACTTCTCCGGCTACGACCTGGTTATCAGCAGCAGCCACTGCGTGGCCAAGGGGGCCGTGACCCCTCCCGGCGCCCTGCACCTCTGCTACTGCTACACCCCCATGCGCTACGCCTGGGACCAGTTCGAGCAGTACTTCGGCCCGCACCGGGTCGGCCTGGCCAAGCGGCTCGTCATCGGCCCGCTCATTGCGCGGCTTCGGCGCTGGGACGCAGCCACGGCGGACAGGGTGGACTCCTACGTCGCCATATCGAACCATGTGGCCGCCAGAATCCGCAAGTACTACGGCCGGGAGGCGGCGGTCATCTATCCCCCGGTGGACATCTCCTCCTTCTCGCCTTCAGCCGGGGGAGGCGGCTACTACCTCATGGTGAACGCCCTCGCCCCCTACAAGCGGGTGGACCTGGCCGTCGAGGCCTTCAACGGGCTCGGGCGGGAACTGCGCATCGTCGGCACCGGACAGGACCGGGAGCGCCTCCAGCGGCGGGCGGGGAGGAACGTGAGATTTCTCGGGTGGGTCTCCCGTGAGGAGCTGGCCGCCCAGTACGCCGGCTGCAGGGCGCTGATCTTCCCCGGCGAGGAGGACTTCGGCATAACCCCTCTCGAGGCCCAGGCGAGCGGACGTCCGGTCATCGCCTACGGAAGGGGGGGCGTGAGGGAGACGGTGCGGCCGTACGGAGAGATGGACAACCCCACGGGCGTCTTCTTCGAGAAACAGGACGCCTCTTCCCTGGCCGGGGCGGTGCGCTATTTCGAAGAGCACGAGAGGGACTTTGTCCCCTCCGCCATCCGCGAATGGGTCCTGCCCTTCGATCGCCCCCGCTTCAAGGAGCAGTTCGCAGCCTTCGTCGAGGGGGAAAGAGCCCGCCGCGCAAAGATGATATAATTAGCGGTTGAATGAAAAGACATCTGCAGATCCACTCCGCTGTTTCGTTTTTCTCGGACGTTTTCTCCGTCACCGCGGGCTACGCCCTCGCCTTCTTCCTGCGCTTCCACGTCCAGGTCGTGCCCGTCACCAAGGGCATTCCCCCCTTCAGGATTTACCTCTCCCTGCTCCCGGTGGTGCTCATACTCTGGTTCATCGCCAGCGCCAGCGCCGGCCTCTACTCGGCGCAGCGGAAGAACTCGACTTTCGACGAGTTCTTCGCCGTCGCGCGGGCCGGCTCTCTCGCCACCCTGACCCTGGTGGCCCTCACCTTCTTTTACCGCGACTACACCTTCTCCCGGGGCATGCTCCTGCTCTTCTGGGCAGGCAGCATTCTTATCAGCAGCGCCTCACGGGCGGCGATCATCCACTTTCTGAAAGTCCGCTACGAGAAGGGGCACGGCCTGCAGTCCGTTCTCATCGTCGGCGCGGGTCCGCTGGGCCAGATCGTGGCCCAGAAGATTCACGAACTCCCCCAGCTCGGCTTCCGCGTCACGGGCTTTGCCGACGACGAAGCTCCCCTGGTCGCCAACGGGAGCGCCCCCCCGAAGATCCTGGGCGGCGTCTCCGAGGTGGGCGAGCTCATCCGCCGCCACGGCATCGATCAGATCTTCATCGCCCTTCCCCGCGAGGCCCACGCCAAGCTGGAGGAGTGTCTTTCCCTCCTCGACAAGGAGGTCGTCGACGTGCGCGTCGTGCCGGACATCATGCAGTTCGTCTTTCTCAAGGCAGGCCTGGAGATCCTCGACGGCATACCGATCATCAATCTCGCCGAGACTCCCCTCTCGGGCTGGTACGGACCCGTCAAGCGCCTGACGGACATGGTTTTCTCCACCGCCGGCCTCATCGTCCTTTCGCCCTTCTTTCTGGTTGTCGGTCTTCTTATCAAGTTCACCTCCAGGGGACCGGTCTTCTACCGCCAGGAGCGCACTAGCCGCGACGGGTCGCGCTTCAGCATGCTCAAGTTCCGGACCATGAGGGAGGATGCCGAGGCCGGGACCGGCCCGGTGTGGGCCAGCCGCGACGACCCCCGCCGGACACGGATCGGGGCCCTCCTGAGGCGGACGAGCCTCGACGAACTGCCGCAGCTTATCAACATCCTCCGGGGGGAGATGAGCTTCGTCGGGCCCAGACCCGAAAGGCCGGTCTTCGTCGAGCAGTTCCGGGAGAAGGTCCCCCGCTACATGATGCGCCACAAGGTAAAGTGCGGCCTCACCGGCTGGGCGCAGGTCAACGGCTGGCGGGGCAACACGTCAATCCAGAAGAGGATCGAGTACGACATCTTCTACATCGAGAACTGGTCTCTGAGTTTCGACCTGAAGATAATCTGGCTCACCATCTGGAGCGGACTCATCAACAAGCACGCCTACTGAAACCGGGCGACGGGCGCGCCGCTTCCGGACGGGCAGCGGACAGGGGCAGCATGACGAAGCGCAGGCGAAATTACTCGATCGGGGTCCGGGGGAAACTCGTCCTTTCCCTGTTGCTGCTCGTGGTGCTTTCCATGTGGCTCCTGGGCCTGGCCCTGATGGGGCTGACCAAGTCGGCCCTCCGGGCCCAGATGTCGGCCCGGGCGGGGGTCATCGCCGCGGCGGTGGAGAACGCCATCGAAGTCGGCGGCTTCCGGGTGGCCTCCCCGGGGGAATCGGGACTGTCCGATCGGCTCGAGAAGCTCCTGGCATCGTTCACGGAGGACCCCGACGTGGAGGATGTCACGGTCTTCGACAGGGACGGCGCCGTCGCGGGTGGCGGGGCGGGTTCCGGCGGCCCGCAGCAGGCGGCCCTGCTGGAGTTTTCCTTTCCCGTCTCCCTCGGGCCGGGCGAGACGGGACGCATCGACGTGGTTTTCTCCCGCACCGGCATGCGGAGACAGCTCGGCGTCTCTCTGGTGCGGATCATCGTGCAGCTTTTCATCACCGCCCTGGTGATCGTGGTCTTCATCAACATTCTCGTTTCCCTGACCGTCCTGGCCCCGATACGGAAGCTGCTCCTGGCCACCGAGCGCATCGGGAGCGGGGACCTGACCCGGGGGGTCGACGCGGGCGGCCGCGACGAGATCGGCGATCTCGCCCTCTCGTTCAACATCATGCTCGAGCAGCTCCGCGGAAGCGAGGGGAGGATCAGGGAGCAGCTGGACTCTCTCCGCAAGGCCCACGCCGACCTTCAGGCCAAGGAGGAGGCCCTCGTGGAATCGGAGAAGATGGCCGCCGTCGGGCGCGTCGCCGCCGGGGTCGCCCACGAGGTCGGCAATCCCCTGGGCAGCGTGACGGGGTACCTCGCCATGCTTCGCGACGAGAACCTCTCCGAGGAGGAGTCCAGGGACTGCCTGGACAGAACCGGAAAAGAGCTGGAGCGAATAAACCGCATCATGACCGACCTGCTCAATTACGCCCGGCAGCCGCGCCTGGAGTGGTCGGACATCGACGTCAACATGCTGGTCCGCAGTGCCCGCTCGCTCCTTGCGTCCCAGCCCGAATTCAAAACATCGTCCTTCAGGACCGAGTTCGCGGAAGCCCCCCCCCCGGTGCGGGGCGACCTCCACCTGGCCCAGCAGATGCTCGTCAACATCATTCTCAACGCCTCCCAGGCCATGCCCGCGGGGGGGCTCATCACGTTGAAGACCTTTTCCGAGGACGAATCGGGGTCTGTGGTCGTCACCGTGACCGACGAGGGCCCGGGCATTCAGCCGGAAGACCTCACCCATCTCTTCGAGCCCTTCTTCTCCTCCGGGAAGGCGGGGCGGGGCTCCGGACTGGGCCTCGCTCTCTGCAAGCGCATAGCCGCTTCCATGAACGCCTCCATAGAGGTTGACTCCAACCCGGGAGAAGGGGCAACCTTCAGGGTGATCTTCCCCGCCGGGGAGGGAAACGGGAGGAAGTCGACGAGCGATGGTTAAAATCCTGCTGATCGAGGACGAAGAGAGCCTCCGGCACATGCTGTCGGTCTTTCTCGGCAGGAAGGGATTCGCCGTCACCGAGGCGGCCACGGGAGAGGAGGGCCTCGCCCGTGCGAAAGAGACGCGGCACAAGGTGATTCTTTGCGACATCATGCTCCCCGACCACAACGGGCTGGAACTCATACCCAGGCTGCGTGAGATAGACCACCACCAGCTCATGATCGTCATGTCCGCCTACGGCTCCCTGGACACGGCCATCGAGGCGATCCGCCTGGGCGCCAAGGACTACATCTCCAAGCCCTTCGAGCCCCGGGAGCTGCTCATCAAGATCCGCAAGGCCCTGGAGGAGGAGCACCTGAGGGAAGACAACCTGCGCCTGCGGCGCGAGGTGGAGAACCGCTACTCCTTCCAGAACATCATCGGCAGGAGCCCCGCCATGCAGCGCCTCTTCGGCCAGGTGAAGAAAGTGGCCAACTTCAAGACCACTATCCTCATCACCGGCGAGAGCGGCACCGGCAAGGAGCTCATCGCCAGGGGGATCCACTACCAGAGCGAGCGCCGGGACCGGCCTTTCGTCGCCGTGAACTGTTCGGCCATCCCCGAGAACCTTCTGGAGAGCGAGCTCTTCGGACACGTCAAGGGGGCCTTCACGTCGGCCACCAGCCACAAGCGGGGGCTCTTCGAGGAGGCCAGCGAGGGAACGCTCCTGCTCGACGAGATCGCCGAGCTTCCTCTCTCCCTGCAGACCAAGCTCCTGCGGGCCATTCAGGAGGAGGAGATCCGCAAGGTGGGCGACACCAAGATCACCAACGTGGACGTGAGGCTCCTGGCCGCCACCTCCAGGGACCTCGGCAGGGAGGTCAAGGAACGGCGCTTCCGGGAGGAGCTCTTCTACCGCCTCAACGTCGTCAACCTCCACCTCCCCCCCCTGCGGGAGAGAACGGAGGACCTCCCCCTTCTGCTCGATCACTTCCTGCGGCACTTTTCACTGAAGGCGGGCAAACAGATCGAGGGTTTCAGCGGAGAGGCCCTGGGCCTTCTTCTGCGCCACCCCTGGCCGGGGAACGTGAGGGAGCTGGAGAACCAGGTGGAGAGGGCCGTCCTGCTCGCCGACGGGAAGACAATCACCGCCGAGGAGATGATGTTCGCCGACACGGAACTTCCGGCGGAGAAAGCCTCAGCGGGGTTTCTACCGGACACGCTCTCCATCAAGAAGAGCAAGGCCGCCCTGGAACGACACCTTATCGGGAAGGCGCTGGAGAAGTTCGGCGGCAACAGGACGAAGGCGTCGGGGGAACTGGAGATCAGCTACCGGGCGCTGCTGCAGAAAATCAAGGAATACGGGCTGTAACTCTCCGCTCTGCAGATCCTTCGGCGCGCCTTTCCTCGGGATGACAATACGCGGCCCCCTCCCTGTTCGTCACAGTACCAATTATCAGCGCCCCGGCGGCGGGGCTGTCAAGAATAAATCCGCGCCCCCGTGTATCCCCCACGGTGCCTCCGGAGGGCCTCCGGCGGCATTGACAGGGTTCTTCGTCAAGTGGTACAAACTACAGGCAGATGAGCGCACAGCCAAGACGCATACTGACCGTGGCCGAGAGTGCCGCCTACATAGGCAAGAGCACCAAGACGGTCCGAAGGTACATCAAGAAGGGGCTCCTCCCCGGGGAGATGGTGGACGGCAAGTTCGGCCCTGAGATCCGGATTCCCCGAAAGAGTCTGGACAGCCTGGCACGCCGGATGTCCACGGCGTCCAATGCCTCCGACAATGCCTACACCTTTCTTCAACTCTACCGCGAGGCCTCGCCGGAGATCAAGGAACTGGTCATGAAGATTCTCGTGTCGAGCCCGGAGGACGAGGAGAAGGTCTCCCGCGGAAGCTTCCTGCTTCCGTTTTTCCGGAAAAGGGGCGGTGAAAAACTGTGAAAGAGCTCCTCACGCTCAAGGAGGCCGCCTCGCTGGCCGGCAGGACAACGAAGACCATCAAGAACTACATCAAGCGGGGTAAAATCACGAACTTCTTCCTCGTCGAGGGCAAGTACGGCCAGGAGTACCGCATCAACGTCAAGGACATCCAGCCCTTGGTGAAGGCAGCAGGGAAAAGTTCCTCGGGAAAAGGTGGCGTGTCCTCGGGAAAACAGGATAACTCTTACGATAACAACGTGCTGCAAGGGGAAGATGTTTCCCAGAAGGATATCTATGACCGCCCCGAGTACCAGTTCCTCCTCCGGCGCAACGACGAGATCCTCATGGACCTCGGGCGCTGCCGCTCCAGGGTGGAAGATCTGGAGCGCTCGGACCTTCAGCTTCGTCAGGAGCTGGAGGAGAAGAACATGCTGATCTCGATGCTCATGAAGAAAGAGACCTCGGAGAGCAAGGAAGGCTGATTTTTCCCTGCCCAGCCGCACCTCCGGTTCCACCGCTCCTTCCTCACCCCCCGTCGCCGTCCGCCTGAGGCGGATTGCAGAACAAACATTCTCTCTCCCTGAAGTCGTGACATCCGGCACCGCTCGAAGCGTCCTGCTGCCCACCGGCTGACCCCTCCGAACGATCGCACAGCGCCGGAGTGCGAGGCGCGGCAACGAAAAGAGTCTGTCCAGGGGACGGCCCATGGCACTGCGGTTCCAGTTACGCTTCCTGCGGCTGCCTCTGCATATGCTGACGCGCCTGGTGGACAAAGGTACTGATGGCTATCTCCCTGTTGGACTGTATCGTCCCGTCGTAGGATGATTCCATGTAGGGGACCTTCATGGATCCGAGGAGCGGGTTGAGGACCGCCGACGCCATGCCCCCCGGCAGGCACGAGAAGGGAAAGACGTTGACCACCCCGTTGAAGCCCTCGTGGGCGAACTCCAGGGCCCCGCCTATGCTCATGGCCGTTTCCGTCCCGATGTCGAACGAGAAGAAGCGGTCGTCCGAGAGGTGCCGCTCGATCTCCCCGATGGCCGCGTCGGCCTGGATGTCGAGGTGCCTTCTGACGATACCGTATATCTTCGTCTGCTTCCGCTGCAGGTAGGCGTATTCCAGGGCGAGGACCAGCCACTGGCGCCCCTCCGCCGCCGCGACGCGGAAGTGTCTGCGGCGCCAGGCCTGTTTCGCCAGCCGCTTACACTCCCTTCCATTCGTGTACTTGACGAAGG